>JAASTF010000126.1 GCA_021767525.1 Paracoccaceae bacterium | reverse complement strand
CCCGCGACACCGCGCCGGAAAGCGCCCAGGCCACCGGCCTGACCGCGTTGCAGGTGGCCGACCTGATGGCCAAAAGCCCGGTCACCAGTCCGCCCAATGCCAGCGTGTCTGACGTGGCGCGCCTGATGCGCGATCACGGGATCTCGTCGGTGCTCGTGACCGAGGGCGACAGTTTGACGGGCATCGCCACGGTGCACGACCTGACCAACAAGGTGCTGGCAGAGGGGCTGGACGGCACCCTACCCGTGTCGCGGATCATGACGCCCGATCCGATCACCATCGCGCCCGATGCGCTGGGGCTGGATGCACTGGTCATCCTGGCCGAGCGCAAGATCAACCACCTGCCCGTCGCCCGGAACGGGCAGATCGTGGGGATGCTGGCGCGCACCGACCTGATCCGCCAGCAGGCCACCACCGCCAGCCACATGGTCGCCGATATCCTGAAGGCCGACAGCGCCGCGGACATGGCACGCGTCACCGCGCGCGTGCCTGACCTTCTGGCACAGCTGGTCAGCGCGGGCACCCGTCACACCGCGATCACCCGGCGCATCACCGACCTGACCGATGCGATCACCCGCCGCCTGTTGGCCCTGGCCGAGGCACGGTTCGGCCCGCCGCCCGTGCCCTATCTGTGGCTGGCCTGCGGCAGCCAGGGGCGTCAGGAACAGACCGGCGTCAGCGATCAGGACAACTGCCTCATCCTGGACGACGCCGCCACACCCGAGCATGACGCCTATTTCGCCCAGCTGGCGCAATTCGTCAGCGACGGGTTGCACACATGCGGGTTCGTCTATTGCCCCGGCGACATGATGGCCACCAATCCGCGCTGGCGCCAACCCCGCCGCGTCTGGCGCAGCTATTTCGCCAAGTGGATCGCCGAGCCGGATAACGAGGCGCAGATGCTGGCCAGCGTCATGTTCGACCTGCGCCCGATCTCGGGCGAGGCGGCGCTGTTCGCCGACCTTCAGAACGAGGTTCTGGACAGCGCGCGCGGCAATTCGATCTTCGTGCAGCACATGGTGTCGAACTCGGTGAAGCACACGCCGCCGCTGTCGCTGTTCCGGGGCTTTGCGCTGATCCGCTCGGGCGAGCACAAGAACACCGTCGATCTGAAGCATTCGGGCGTGGTGCCGGTGGTCGATCTTGCGCGCGTCTATGCGCTGCGCGGTGCGATTGGCCCGGTCAACACGCGCGAGCGTCTGACCCGCGCGCGCGATGCCGGCGTGATCTCCGAGACGGGCGCACGCGACCTGCTGGACGCCTATGACCTGATCGCCACCACGCGGCTGCGCCACCAGGCCGAGCAGATCCGCGAAGGTGCCCCGCCCGACAACTACCTGGCCCCCGGCCAGCTGTCCGAGCTTGAGCGGAGCCACCTGCGCGATGCCTTCATGGTCATCAAGACGATGCAATCGGCCCTTGGCCAGGGAAGGTAAGCGATGTTTCTGGAACTGATCGCCACATTCGTTGCAGCGCTGGGGGCGGCGGGCCTGATCTTGCTGCTGAACCGCGTCACCGGCGGGCGCTTGCCCCGCTGGGCCGCGCCGGTCGCGGCGGGCGCCGCGATGATCGGCTTTGCCATCTGGTCGGAATACAGCTGGGCCGACCGCACCCGCGCGCAACTGCCCGAAGGAACCGCCGTTTTCCGCAGTTTCGAACAAAGCGCGTTCTGGAAACCCTGGACCTATATCTGGCCGCAGACCCATGCGCTGGCCGTGGTGGACACCGCCACCGCCCGCAGCCGGCCTGACGCCGCCGATGTGCTGCTGGTCGATATCTACCTCTTTGCCCGCTGGCGCGCGCCCGAACGCACGCCGCAACTGGTCGATTGCGCCGCCGGCGCCCGCGCCCCTGTCAGCGACGCCGCGCTGGCCGATCCGCAAGCCGCCGAATGGCAGGTCTTGGGCCCCGATGCACCGCTGATCGCCACACTGTGCGCCCCGCGCGAATAAGGAGTATGGCCGATGCCCCCGAAATCCATACTGCTGGTCGAAGACGAGGATAACATCGCCCTGGCACTGGAATACCTGGTGGGCAAGGGCGGGCACCGGATGCGGCGCGTGGCCTCGGGCGATGCGGCACTGACAGCGGTGGCCGACGAGGCGCCCGACCTGGTTCTGCTGGATGTGACGCTGCCGGGCTGCTCCGGGTTCGAGGTATGCCAGGCCATCCGCGCGCAGCCAAGGCTGGCCCGCACCCGCATACTGATGATGACCGCCCGCGGCGGCGCGGTCGAGCGGCGCAAGGGGCTGGCGCTGGGGGCCGATGCGTTTCTGACCAAGCCGTTCGACATGGCCGAGCTGGGCCAGCAGATCGACCACCTTTTGGCCGAGCGGGCCGATGGCTGAACGCTGGGGCCTGCGCCTGCGCTTTGCGCTGTTCTTTGCGGGGCTGGCCGCGGGTGGCGTCGCGCTGCTGGTGGCGGGGCTGTGGGTAGGTCACGCCCGCTATGGCGGCCCTGTCGAAGGGTATGTGATCGCCGGGCTGATCGCGGGCTTCGGGATGATCGGGCTGGCCGCATGGGTGGCGCATCTTTTCGATGAAAACGTGGCGCGGCCGATCCTGGGCCTGGCGTCGGACCTGGAAACCCGCGCACGTGCCGATGTGGGCGCGCAGATCGACACAGCGCCTGCGCGATACCTTGGGGCACTGGCGCCGGCGGCCACGGCCATCCACGACGCGCTGGCGCAGGCTCGCAATGCCCAGGCGCAGGTGATCGCGCAGGAAACCGAGCGGCTGGGCCGCGACAAGGCGCTGCTGGCGGCGCTGTTGCGCGACCTGTCGGATGCAGCGGTCGTGCTGACGCCCGATCTGCGCATCATGCTTTATAACCGCATGGCGCAAAACCTGTTGGGGCCCGTCGGCCTGGATCGCCCGATCACCGGATTTCTGCGCGCCGCGCCGCTGCGCGATGCGATTGGCCGACTGACCGCGCGCGGCGCCACCGGCACGGGCCACGCCGAACCTTTCATGACGGCTACGGGCGATGGCGGGCGGTTCCTGTTGGGCCGGGTCAGCGCCGTCGATGCGGGCGATGCGCGGGTTGGGCATGTGGTGATCCTGCATGATGCCACCGACGACCTGGCCGCCCATGCCGAGCGGGACCACCTGTTCAACACCCTGCTGGAACAGCTGCGCCGCCCGGCCGCCGCCATTTCCGCACTGGTCGAGGTTCTGGCCGATGACGCCCTGCCCGCCGACGCACGCAGTGGATTCGAGGCCGCGATGCGCGAGGCGCTGGCGCAGCTGAACACCCGCCTGCGTGACGGCGCGGATGCCTATGGCGCCATCGCAGCGCGGCACTGGCCGATGTCCGAGGTGGCCGTGCAGGACGTGTTCGCCACCGTGGCTGCACGCGCGCCGGGGCTGGTCACCACAACACCCAGCGACGGCTTCCTGCGCTGCGACGGGTTCGGCATTGGCGCGCTGCTGGCGCGTATCGTTAGTGGCATGGCCGAGGGCGGCAAGCGCCACGACATTCATCTGAGCGCCGAACCGCGCGGCACCGAACTGTGGCTGACCCTGACATGGCAGGGCCCGGATGTGACAGATGGCGCGCTGGACGAATGGGCGCGGCAGGATATCGCGAACGCCTATGGCCATTATACCGGCCGCGACGTTCTGGAAGGGCACCGCACCGAAATCTGGGTCGAGCAGGGTGAGGCTGACCCGCGCCTGGTTCTGCCTTTGGCACAGGCCCGCGCGCCCGACCTGGCCCCGCAAGACTCGCGGCCTGAATTCTACGATTTCGACCTGCCCGGCCCGTCCGACGGCGGCGCCCTGGCCGACACCCCGCTGCGCGCCTTGCCATTCGTGGTGTTCGACACCGAAACCACGGGCCTCTCGCCGCGCAACGGCGACGAGATCGTGCAGATCGCCGGGTTGCGCGTTGTGAACGGCCGCATCCTCCATGGCGAGGCGTTCGACATGCTGGTGAACCCGGGCCGCGCGATCCCGCCCGCCTCGACCAAGGTGCACGGGATCACGGATGCGATGGTGGCCGACGCCCCCGATATCGCCACCGCTGGCCGCGCCTTTCACGACTATTGCGACGGCGCGATCCTGGTGGCGCATAACGCGCCCTTCGACATCGCGTTCCTGCGCCTGAAAGAGGCACAGATCGGCCGTGACTTCCGCCAACCCTACCTATGCACGGTGCTGCTGTCGGCAGCCCTTTTCGACCATACGGGCAATCATACGCTGGACGCGCTGGCCCAGCGGTTCGGGATCGAGATACCGGCTACGTTGCGGCACACCGCATTGGGCGACGCCACGGCGACGGCCGAAGTGTTCCTGAAAATGCTGGACGTGATGGAGGGCGCGGGCATCGTCACCCTGGGCGATGCTATGGCTGCCAGCGAAAGGATGGGCCATATCCGCCGCGCGCAGGATTACTGACAGGCGCCCGTCCAGCCAAACGAAAACGGGCCCCGCATGGCGGGGCCCGCTTTGTTTCATGCCGTGTCGCCGATCAGAAGTTCAGCGACAGATCGCGGTGATCCGACTGACACCGCGCCAGGTACAGGGCCTGCTCACGGGTCAGCGTATCCTGCACACGCACGCCCAACGACCCGCGTATGGCATCCACATAGGCCGATAGCGGCTCTTGCAGCTCGGACGCAGCGGCGCGGCGCCACTCTTGCTGCTCGGCATAGGCCTGCAGCGCGTCCTCGTACTCGGCCATCGCCTCTTCGCGCTCGCCATCGCCCAGCGACCGGCGGGCACGCGACAGCGACCGCTTGATGTCACGGGTGCCGGCGACCTCGTCCAGGCGGTCCTCGAAGGCGTCGATGGTTTCTTCGCCAGCGGCCGGTTCTGCCGTTTCGATCACCTGGCGCAGGTCTTGCAATTCGGCCTCCAGCGCGGCGAATGCCTCGTTGCCTTCCAACACCGCCAGCACGTCGGCGGCGTCTTCGTAGGCGCTGTCGGCATTGCGGCGATAGGTGTTGCGCGCGGCGAGCTCGGCGTTGATCAACTCGCTGAACTCGGCATAGTCGTCCTGCCAGCTGTCGGGGATGGTGGCGCGCAGCTCTTCGATCTCGGCGATGTCACGATCCAGACGCTCTTGCAACTCGGCGCGGCGGTCGGCCAGGGCCGGGTCGCGCATCCGCTGGATCGTCGTTTCGAGATCTTCGGCCTCTTCCTCCAGGTTGCGGATATCCCGCTCGATCCGGCGCACATTGGCCAGCTTGGGGCGGAATTCGACAGCGGCCTCGCGCACGGCGGCGTAGGTCGTTTCGATCTCGTCCAGGCTGGTCAGCGCGGTGTCCGCACTGTCAAGCGCATCGCCCAGATCGTCGGCCAAGTCATCCGGCAGCACGGCCAGATCCTGTGCGCGCATCCGCTCCAGCGCGGCCCTTTCCTGCCCATCGGCCGCCTGTTCGGCGGAATAGGCATCCAGGCAATACTGGAAGCGCGGGTTGCGCGGTGGCGGCGCCGAGTCGGACAGCAGGCTGACGCGGTTCGGCAGGTAGTTCACCAATTGGGGTGTGGCCCCGACGATACCCAGCGCCAAAAGCTGCAGGGCGATAAAGGGGATCACGCCCTTGTAGATCTGCAACGTCCGCACCGAGGATGGCGCGACACCGCGCAGATAGAACAGCGCAAACCCGAATGGTGGCGTCAGGAAACTGGTCTGGATGTTCAGACCGATCATGACACCCAACCACACGGCGGTGATGTTGGCCGAGGGATCGGCCAGCAGGATGGGCGCCACGATGGGCACGACAACCACGGCGATTTCGATGAAATCCAGGAAAAAGCCCAGGATAAATATCACCGCCATCACGATGATGAACTTGGTCCAGAAGCCCCCCGGCAACGAGTTCAGGAACTCGCGCACCAGCTCTTCGCCGCCGAAGGCCCGGAAGGCCGCGGTCAGCATGGCCGCACCCAGAAGGATGATGAACACCAGCGACGTGGTCTTGGCCGTTTCCAGCATCACGCCTTGCAGCGTGCCGTCGATGCGCAGGGTGCGTATCCCGCTCCAGATCAGGGCAAGCACCAGGATCACCGCGCCGACAGCGCCGATGGTGATGCCGGTGAAATCCTCAGAGGTGGTCGCGGCCTTCACGTTCATGCTGTAATTCGACAGCGCGAAGCTGATGATCGCGATACCCGCGATTGCCATCAGCGCGGGCACGTATTTGCCCTTCTCACCCTCGTAAAGCCGATAGCCTGCCATCACCAGGGCACCGGCAGCACCCACGGCCCCGGCCTGGTTCACCGTGGCGATACCCGCGATGATCGAGCCCAGCACAAGAAAGATCAGTGCCAGTGGCGGGATCAGCGTCAGTGCGACGGTGACCCAGAAGCGGCCGTCGAACTTGCCCTCGTAATGCACGGCCGGCGCGGATTTCGGACGGATCAGAGCGAAGATCAGGATATAGGCCATGTAAAGGCCGACAAGCACCATGCCCGGCACGAAGGCGCCCAGGAACATCTCGCCGGCGCTGGTCGAGCTTACGTCGAACTCCGACGGCATCGAAATCTCGCCCGTGGCGGCCTTGTGCAGGGCCTTGCGCGCGGTCGAGGCCTGGTCGGTGGCCGAGGCCAGCTGGTCGGCCAGGATGATCAACACGATCGAGGGCGGGATGATCTGCCCCAGCGTGCCCGAGGCCGAAATGGTGCCCGTGGCCAGCGGCGCGGAATAGTTGTTGCGCAGCATCGCGGGCAGCGAAATCAGGCCCATCGCCACCACGGTGGCGCCGACGATACCCGTGGTCGCCGCCAAAAGCGCGCCCACGAACACCACCGAGATGCCCAGACCGCCCGGCACCGGGCCGAACAGCTGTGCCATCGTCACCAGCAGGTCTTCAGCGATCTTCGAGCGCTGCAGCATCAGGCCCATGAAGATGAAGAGCGGAATCGCAATCAGCGTATCCCTCTCGACCTCCCAATAGACGCCTCGAAGGTTCAGCACCCCGGCCGACAGCCATTCGGATGGCCCGCCGCTGTGGAAATACGCGTCGGCATTGCCTGCGAACAAATACCCCGCGCCGGCCGCAAGACCGATCGAGATGATGGCCGCGCCGGGCAGGGCAAAGGCCACCGGATAGCCCGACCCGAGGGCCGTGCCCATCAACAGGACCAGGATAAGCAGGAAAAAGAGTTCCATGTGCGAGGCCCCCTTACGTCGTCATGGCTTCGTGGTCGCGATGGCCCGGTTCACCCCGGTAATCGGCCACGGCCTCGAACAGATAGCTGACGAACTGGATCAGCATGGTGATGGCGAAGATGCCCAGAAAGGCCGCCATCTGGTATTTCACGAACATGCCCACACCGCCGGTCTGCGTGACCTCGAAATTGGCGACGGGGCTGTTGATGATCGATTGCTTGCCGTTGAACCCGACACCCAGGATGACCCAGGCGGTCGTCATGCCCAGCAGGATCGACCCCACCGCGTTGACGAACCCCTTGGTCGTGCGGCCAAAGCCGGCATAAAGCACATCGACCCGCACATGCCCTTCGTCGAACAGGGTATAGGCCGAGGCGAACAAGAACAGCGCCGCGTACCAATAGCGCACCAGGTCGCCCATCAGCGCCTGTTCGTAGGAAAAGACAAAGCGCGAGATCACGATCAGCAGCTCGGCCGCGACGATCAGCAGCGCCAGCCATTGAAAGCCCAGCGTGCGCGTGAACAACCCGATCACGAAACCCAGCACCACAAGCGGCGTGTGGATATAAGGGCCCACGTCACGGGCGCGTCCGAAAAAGCGCGCCTGCTCGGCATCCATGAAATACAAGAACAGCTCTTCGGTGCGCATGAAGGCGACGGTCGCATCGACCACGCCCACCAGAAGAACCGCCCAGAACACGCTGCGGATCAGGTAGCAGTTGAACCTGTGGATCCGGTCGGCGTCCCAGCGCAACGCATTATAGGGCGTGCGCAGGACGTATATGACAGCCAGCGCCACCGCGACGACGAAAAGCGCCGCATGGACCAGACCGGCCGCGCCGCCCTCGCCGGAAAGAAGCGCATTCGTGCCCGGAAACCCGAAGGCCACCACGAGAATGTTGTTGATCAGAAAGGCCGCGAGAACGCCCAGCATCGCCCATCCGAACATGCGGATGGCGGGGGCCGGTTCTCCTGTGCGGGCAATGTCCGTCGGGTCGCTGACGCTGGTCATTGTCTCACCTGTTGCAGTTGGTCGGGCGCCGCTTTGGGGCGGGCCGCGCTGACAGATTGTTCTTGTTCGTAGTTAGGCAAAAGAGCGGGGCCTTGGCCCCGCCCTTGATATTTCAACGCTACGCGTATGGCTTAGCCGATGCCCAGCACCCGGTTGCGCTGGTTCACGAAGGTACCTTCGAACAGCGCCATGGCGTTACCGACCTCGCGCAGGTTGGCCTGGAACGCGTCGTCGATTTCCACGGCCAGGTCCGAGTGATCGCGCACTTCGGCGAACACTTCCTCGGCCGCTTCGCCGAAGCCGTCCCACACGTCGTCGTTGAAGTTGCGCACTTCGACGCCCTGTTCGTCGATCAGACGCTGCAGGTATTCGCCGTTCAGAGCGGCCGCTTCCTCGTAGGAGTTTGCGTGCTCTTCGTAGCAGGCCGCGGTCAGGACGTCTTTTTCCCAATCCGACAGCT
>JAASTF010000125.1 GCA_021767525.1 Paracoccaceae bacterium | reverse complement strand
GGCGGTGCGGCGCTGTCGATGCGCGCGGTCACGGGCAAGCCCATCCGCTTTGTCGGCCTTGGCGAAAAGATGGACGCGCTCGAAACCTTCGAGCCCGAGCGCATCGCCGGCCGAATCCTGGGCATGGGCGACATCGTCAGCCTGGTCGAAAAGGCCCAGGAAACCATCGAGGCCGAGCAGGCCGAGCGCATGATGCGCCGCTTCAAGAAGGGTCAGTTCAACATGAACGACCTGAAAATGCAGCTTGAACAGATGCAGAAGATGGGCGGCATGGAGTCGATCATGGGCATGATGCCCGGCATGGGCAAAATGGCCAAGCAGGTGCAAGACGCCGGGTTCGACGACAAGGTGATCCGCCAGCAGATCGCGCTCATCAACTCGATGACCAAGAAAGAGCGCGCCAACCCCCAGATCCTGCAGGCCAGCCGCAAAAAGCGTATCGCCAAGGGCGCGGGGATGGACGTGTCCGACCTGAACAAGCTGCTGAAAATGCAGCGCCAGATGTCCGACGTGATGAAAAAGATGGGCAAGATGGGCAAGGGCGGCATGATGAAACAGGCCATGAAAGGCATGTTCGGCAAGGGCGGCATGCCCGACATGAACGACCCCAAGGCGCTGGAAGAGGCCGCCAAGCAAATGGGCGGCAAGCTGCCCGGCGGCATGGGCGGCCTGGGCGGGCCCGGCGGCATGCAATTGCCCGGTGGGCTCAGCGGGTTGGGGAAAAAGAAGTAAGCCGATGCCGCTGACCAACGCCCCCACCCTGGAAACCGAACACCTGATCCTGCGCAGCCACGAGGCGCGGGATATCGAGCCGATGATCGCATTCCTGACCGATCAGACGCGCGCGGCGGGGTTCGGCGCCTACTCCAACCGCCACGACGCGTGGCGCTGGGTGGCGCTGTCGGTGGGGCATTGGCACATCCACGGATACGGCTATTTCACGATCGAAGACAAGGCATCGGGCGAACCCGCCGGCATCACCGGCATCTGGAACCCCGATGGCTGGCCCGAGCCCGAAATCGGCTGGGTCGTCTTCGACGGGTTCGAAGGCCGCGGCATCGCGTACGAGGCCGCCGCGCGTGCCCGCGACTGGGCCTATAGCGACCTGGGCTTTACCACGCTCACCTCGAACATCGTGCCGGGCAACACCCGCTCGGTCGCGCTGGCCGAACGGCTGGGCGCGTGGTTCGAACGCGAATACCAGAATGCCTATATGGGCACCGAAATGCTCTATCGGCATCCGGGGCCCGACATGCTCGATAGCGATGGCGGGGTCGAGGCTTACGCATGACCCGTTTCGCCTTCGATATCCCCACCGTCGATGCGGGCGACGTGATCCTGCGCGCGCCCCGCGAAAGCGATCTGGACGCGCTGGCCGGTTTCATGGCCAGCGACCGGTCGCATTTCGTCGGCGGCCCGGCAACGCGGCCCGATTGCTGGGGTATCATCGCGCGCATCCTGGGCCACTGGGCGCTGCGCGGCTATGGCTATTGGTACATCGCGGAAAAAGACACCGACCGCCCCATCGGCGGCTGCGGCTTCATCAACCGCGAAGGCTGGGATGAACCCGAACTGGGCTGGCAGGTCTGGGACGGCGCCGAAGGGCGCGGCATCGCCTTTGCCGCCGCCACCGCCGCGCGGGATCATGGCGCGCGGCATTTCGGCCTTGATGGCGTGATTTCCTACATCGCGCCCACCAACACCCGCTCGATCCGTCTGGCCGAACGGCTGGGCGCCAGCTTTGAACGCGCGGGCGAATTGCTGGGCCACCAATGCCACGTCTACCGCCACCCGAAACAGGGGGGCGCGTGACATGGCCGCCAGCAACATCCCCGTCCTGACCACCAAGCGCCTTGTCCTGCGCGGCCCCGAGCCGCAGGATTACCCCGATTTCAAGGCCACGTTCTCCAGCTACCGCTCGCGCTTCATGGGCGGGCCGCTGAACGCTTACGAGGCATGGATGCTCTATGCCGCCGAAATCGGCCATTGGCAGATCCGCGGCTATGGCATGTGGATGATCCACGACCGCGAAACCGACAAGACGCTGGGCATGGCGGGCGGCTGGTTCCCGGCAAAGTGGCCCGAGCCCGAAATCGCCTGGATCATCTGGCCCGACGTGGCAGGCCACGGCTACGCGCTGGAGGCGACGCATCGCGTGCGCCGCTATCTTTATGACGATCTGGGGTGGGAAACGGCGGTCAGTTATATCGACCCCAAGAACCTCGACTCGATCCGCCTGGCCGAACGGCTGGGTGCCAAAAAGGATCCCGAGGCCGCCAGCATCGACGGCTCCGACGCGGTCTATCGCCACCCGGCGCCGGCGGCTTTGCGCGACAGCCAGCTGTCGCACGGCATCGAGATGGAGATCGCCAACTACGCCGACCCGCTGTTCAAGCCGAAAGGGTTCGCCATTGACTGACCGTTTCGACACCCCGCGCCTGCGCCGCCGCCACATGGCGTATGCATCACTTGTGCATGTGTTGTGCATGGCTTGTGACCGCCCGTTTTCGCCACAAAGGACCGCCCGATGACCGACGACACCACCCAGCGCGCCGCCGCGATCCTCAAGGATCACCGCGCCAGCATCGACCGGCTGGACGCGATCCTGGTCTATACCTTGGGCGAGCGGTTCAAGCACACCCAGGCCGTGGGCAAGCTCAAGGCCGAACACGACCTTCCCCCGTCCGATCCCGCGCGCGAGGCCGCGCAGATCGAACGGCTCGAAGACCTGGCACGCCGGGCCGACCTGGACCCGGAATTTGCCAAGAAGTTCCTGAACTTCATCATCGCCGAGGTGATCCAACACCATCGGCAACACCAATCGTAAGGCGGGGGTAAGTCCCGCCAAACCCCGCCATTCAAAGGAGAAAGCACAATGGCAATGAAAATCCGTCTGGCCCGTGGTGGCTCGAAAAAGCGTCCCTTCTACCGCATCGTGGCTGCCGACAGCCGCATGCCCCGCGATGGCCGCTTCATCGAAAAGCTGGGCACCTACAACCCGCTGCTGCCCAAAGACAGCGAAGAGCGCGTGAAGATGGACATGGAGCGCGTGCAATACTGGCTGGGCCAGGGCGCCACGCCCACCGACCGCGTCAGCCGTATGCTCGAGGCCGCCGGCGTTCTGGACAAGAAAGAGCGCAACAACCCCAACAAGGCGAAGCCCGGCAAGAAAGCCCAGGACCGCGCCGAGGAAAAGGCCGCCAAGGCAGCCGAAGCCAACGAAGCGCCTGCTGAAGAGCCCGCAGAAGAAGCCGCCGCCGAAGAGTAATCCGGCACCAGGCATATCGGTGGCGGCCTGGCATCCGGGCCCCCACCGCCCCTTCGATCCGCTTGCCTTTGCCGCGCGGATCGGTGTTATCTCGACATCGCAATTCGCTGTCGCAAGGAGGCAGGATGACGGATCGTGTCTGCGTCGGCGCCATCGCGGGCGCCTTCGGCGTCAAGGGCGAGGTGCGGCTGAAAAGCTTTACCTCGGTGCCCGAGGATATCGCCCAATACGCGCCGCTTGAAACCGAGGATGGTGCGATGGAATTCGACGTGACGCTGGACCGGCCCATCAAGAACGGCCTGGCCGTGCGCCTGTCGGGCATCGCCACCAAGGAACAGGCCGATGCGTTGAAAGGCGTGCGTCTTTACGTCCCGCGCGACCGCCTGCCTGCCCTGCCGGATGACGAGTTCTACCATGCCGACCTGATCGGCCTGCCCGTCTTTGACACCGGCGGCACGCAGCTGGGCCACATCAAGGCGGTGCACGATCACGGCGCGGGCGACTTGCTGGAAATCCACGGTCCGGGCCTGAAATCCACCGTTCTTCTGCCCTTCACCCGCGAGGCGGTGCCCACCGTCGATCTTGACGCCGGCCGCATCGTCGCCGACCCGCCCGAGGGGCTGTTCTGACGCATGCGCATCGTGCTGCACGCCGGGTTCCACAAGACCGGAACCACCAGTATCCAGCACATGCTGCGCCGCAACGGCAAGAAACTCGCCCGCCATTTCCGCGTGATGACCCGCCGCCAGGCACCCGGCCTGTGCGACGCGGCGCGCGCCTATTCCCGCGGGCAGGATGATGCCGACCTGGCGCTTTTCGCCTACGAGGGCGCGCAGGTTTTCGAAACCCTCGACCCCGCCGACCCGCGCCCCCTGCTTTTCAGCTCCGAAGACCTGTCGGGCCACATGCCGGGCCGCCTGGGCCTGACGGGCTATGACGCCGCGCCCCGCCTTCTGGCGCGGCTGGAAGAGGTCGCACAGACCTGCCTGCCCGGTGCCGATCTGCGCATTTTCCTGACCACCCGCGCACCCGGCCCCTGGCTGCGCAGCACTTATGCCCAGCACGTCCGCGCCCTGCGCTTCACCGAAAGCCGCGCGGATTACCTGGCCCGCATGGCGGATCACGCCGACCTGTCGCACTGGGTTGCGGCCATCGACGCGGCCACCCGCGCCCCCGTCACCGCCGCCGCGCTGGAAGACCACGCAGATACCCCCCTCGGCCCGCTGGCCCCGCTGCTGGCCGCCGCCGACGCGCCGGCCAAGCTTTATGACAGGCTGACACCGCTGCCCCCCGCCAACCCGTCCTTTCCCGATCACGTGCTCGACAGGATGCTGGCGCTCAACCGCTCGGACATGGCGCATGACGATTGGGTGGCCGCGAAAAAGCAGCTGATGGAAGAGTGGCGCGCCAGATCGGGCCGCCCATGACCGCACCGCTGGTCATCCATGCCGGGTTTCACAAGACCGGCACCTCCAGCGTCCAGGCCATCCTGCGCGCCAACCGCGCCCTTCTGAAACCGCATATGGCCATCGCCCTGAAACCGCGCCTGCGCGACCTGCTGCACGCCGCGCGCGGCTATTCCACCTGGCGCGACCCGCTGACGCTGGCCAAGTTCGCCCATAGGGCCGAGGCATTCCTGGCCACCCTGCCCGGCGTCAAACGCCGCGGCCTGCTGCTCTCGGCCGAAGAGCTGTGTGGCCATATGCCCGGCCGCAAAGGCATCGACGATTACGGCGCCGCGCCGATACTGCTGGCGGAATTCGCCCAGGCCGCCGCCCGGCTGTGGCCCGCGCCCGACCTGCGTTTCATGCTGACCACCCGCGACGCCCAGGCATGGCTGGAAAGCAGCTATTGGGAACACGTCAAATCCTCGTCCCTGACCCAAGATTTCACCGCCTATGCCGCGCGCATCGCCCCCGCCGCCGACCTGGCCGGGGTGGTGACGCAAATCGCCCGCGCCACCGGCTGCCCCGCTCAGGCCATCCCACTGAAACAAGGCGGGCCGATGGCCGCCACACGTGCGATCCTGGCGCCCTTCGACCTGCCCGCCGACACGCTGGCCGCACTGACCCCCGTCGCGGCCCAGAACACCCGCCCCGATCCCGCGCTGCTGGCCCGCCTGTTGCACATCAACCGGACCATCTCCGACCGCGCCGCGCGCAAAGAGGCAAAGCAGGCGCTGCTGCGCGGGCGATGATCCGGGGGCTGGCGCGGCAGGCGCCTTTCGGCGTATAGCGCGGGCCATGACGACACCCAACAAATCCCACGGGCGCAAATCCATCGCCGCCTCGCTCAAACCGCGCAGCCTGATGGAGGAGAACCGCCTTGCCCGCGCCTGGACCGCGCAAATCATCACGCTTTTCCCCAACGCCTTTCCCGGCGTGCTGGGCGAAAGCCTGACGGGCAAGGCCCTGCGCGAAGGGATATGGCAGCTCGAAACGGTCGACCTGCGCCTTTTCGGCGAAGGCAAGCACCGCAATGTCGACGACACGCCGGCAGGCGGCGGCGCGGGCATGGTGCTGCGCGCCGATGTGATGGGCCGCGCCATCGACCACGCGCTGGGGCGCGGGGCGGGGCCGCTCGTCTATCTCAGCCCGCGCGGCAAACGCTTCGACCAGCAGATGGCGCGCGACTGGGCCGCGCTGCCCGGCGTCACCATGATCTGCGGCCGGTTCGAAGGGCTCGATCAGCGGGTGATCGACCATTACCGCATCGCCGAGGTGTCCCTGGGCGATTTCGTCCTCACCGGCGGCGAAATCGCGGCCCAGGCCATGCTGGACGCCACCGTGCGCCTTCTGCCGGGCGTGTTGGGCAATGCCGACAGCACCGCCGATGAAAGCCATTCCGACGGGCTGCTGGAACACCCGCAATACACCCGCCCCGCCGAATGGCAGGGCCGCGCCATCCCCGATGTGCTGATGTCAGGCCATCACGGCGAGATCGAGAAATGGCGCCGCGCCCAGGCCGAGGCCCTGACGCGCCAGCGCCGCCCCGACCTGTGGGAGGCGTATACCCGCCGCAGCAAGGGCGACTGACAGCTTCCTCTCTCCAAAAATATCCCCGCCGGAGGCTCCCGCAGGCGCCACCGGCGCCTTGGGCGGATCAGGCGCGCAACAGCGCCATGCGCGGCCCGAGCCGCAGCCCCAAGGGGGCGCAGGCGAGACACACCGTGCGCGCGCCCGCGCGCTCGATCGGATCACCGGCCTTAAGCCTTGCCAGGTTACGCCAAAGCCCCTATACACCGCCCGTCCGCGGCTTGTCCGAGTCGCCGGGCCCGTTTTGCGTTCGGCAGGTGTGTTCTTCGGCACCGCGCGCCGGCGCAGGCGGCACAGACGACCAAGCAACGACGACCTGACCTCTGGCGGGCGGCAAGGGCCGGACCCGAAAGAAGACCAAGAGCTCTGAGGCGCAAGACACCTTTGCGGGAAAAACCGCAAGCAAATCAGGAGAAGGTCAGATGGATCTGATCAAGCAACTCGAGGCGGAACAGATCGCCTCGCTGGGGAAAACCATCCCCGATTTCAAGGCCGGCGACACCATCCGCGTCGGTTACAAGGTGACCGAAGGCACCCGCACCCGCGTTCAGGCCTATGAAGGCGTCTGCATCAGCCGCAAGAACGGCGAAGGCATCGACGCATCGTTCACCGTTCGCAAGATTTCGTTTGGCGAAGGCGTGGAACGCGTGTTCCCGCTCTATTCGACCAACATCGACTCGATCGAGGTTGTCCGCCGTGGCCGCGTCCGCCGTGCCAAGCTGTATTACCTGCGCTCGCGTCGCGGCAAATCGGCCCGTATCGCCGAGGTCACCAACTACAAGCCGAAATCCGGCGCCAGCGCATAAGGATCGACGAGATGAAAAAAGACACCCATCCCGATTACCACTTCATCGACGTCAAGATGACCGATGGCACCGTGGTCCAGATGCGCTCGACCTGGGGCGCCGAGGGCGACACCCTGTCGCTGGACATTGATCCCAGTGTGCACCCGGCCTGGACCGGTGGCTCGTCGCGCCTGATGGATGCCGGCGGCCGCGTGTCGAAGTTCAAGAACAAGTACGCCGGCCTGGGCTTCTGATCCCACGCCTTACGCGACCGTTCGAAACGCCGCCCCCCGGGGCGGCGTTTTTCGTTTCCCGCCGCTTTCCGGGCAGGCCGCCCAACATCCCCCTTCCATATTTCTGCAACAGATGCGAAAGCATCGCGCGACACGGGACACTCCGCGCTTTGCAATTTTCCGCCGACCCCATATCCTGTGGGGCAATTGCGACGCGCGGGCATATAAAGGGGTAAGGGCAGGCATGGCGCATATCATCGTGGTCGGCAACGAAAAGGGCGGCGCGGGCAAATCGACCGTGTCGATGCATGTGGCAACCGCCCTGGCGCGGATGGGGCACAAGGTGGGCGCGTTGGACCTGGACCTGCGCCAGCAGACCTTTGGCCGCTACGCCCATAACCGTAAGGCATTCTGTGACAAAGAGGGACTGGATCTGCCTTCGGCGACCTATCACGATTTGCCCGAAGTCGATCAATCCACTCTGAAACCCGGCGAAAACCCCTATGACCAGCGGCTGTCAGCGGCGGTGGCCCGGCTGGAGCAAACCAGTGATTTCATCCTGATCGACTGCCCCGGCTCGCACACCCGGCTAAGCCAGGTGGCACATTCGCTGGCCGACACGCTGATCACGCCACTGAACGACAGCTTTATCGATTTCGACCTGCTGGCCCATGTGGATGGCGATGGCCAGAAAATCCTGGGGCCATCGGTCTATTCCGAAATGGTGTGGAACGCGCGGCAACTGCGTGCGCAGGCAGGGCTGAAGCCGATCGATTGGGTCGTGCTGCGCAACCGCGTGGGCGCGCAGCAGATGGTCAACAAGGAAAAGATGGGCCGCGCGCTGGACAACCTGGCCCGGCGTATCGGGTTTCGCGTGGCGCCCGGGTTCAACGAACGGGTGATCTTTCGCGAACTGTTCCCCCGCGGCCTGACCCTGCTGGACCTGCGCGATATTGGGGTCAAGCAATTGAACATCTCGAACGTTGCGGCCCGGCAGGAATTGCGCGATCTGATGAAGGCGCTGAACCTGCCCGGCGTCACGGTCGATTTCTGACCCCGGCCTGATCCAAAGGCGTGGCTGCGCCACACACTATTCTTGATATTGGGGGCTCTGCCCCCAAACCCCCGGGATATTTCCAGAGAGAGGAAGATCAGGCGCGGCGGCGGGTCAGAGCGATGGCGTTCGATACCGCAAGCGCGCCGATGACCACGGCGCCGCCGATCAGCGCGTAAACCCCGGGGTCTTCGCCGATCACCGCCCAGGCCAAGAGC
>JAASTF010000124.1 GCA_021767525.1 Paracoccaceae bacterium | reverse complement strand
TGAACGCCAATGCCATCCGCATGATGAACGCGGGCGAGATCGAGGTGGAATTCTGCGCCCAAGGCATGCTGGCCGAGCGTATTCGCGCAGGCGGCGCAGGGCTCAAGGCCATCATCACCGATATCGGCATCGACACCGAGATGGGACAGGGCAAGCCACGGGTTGAGATCGACGGCGAGGTGGCCATGATCGAAACCGCCCTGCGCGCCGATGTGGCCCTGCTGCACGCGGCCCAGGCCGACCCGTTCGGCAACCTAGGTTTTGCCGCCACCGCGCGCAATTTCTCGCCCCTGATGGCGATGGCCGCCGACACCGTGATCGTCGAGGCCGAGGAAATCGTGCCGCTGGGCGCGCTTGCGCCCGAGCATGTGCACACCCCCGGCCCCTTTGTCGATCACGTGGTGCATATCCCCGAACTCAGCAAGGAATACGCCGTTGTCCGACGCTAAGACCCGCCTTATCGCCCGCGCCGCGCGCGACATCGCGCCGGGCATGACCGTGAATCTGGGGATCGGCCTGCCGACGCAGGTGGTGAACCACCTGGCGCCCGATTTCCCCGTCTGCCTGCACACCGAAAACGGCATGACCGGCATCGGCCCCACCCTGTCCCATGACGCCGCTGACCGTAACCTGATCGACGCGGGTGGGGCCTATGTCTCGCCCATCCCGGGCAGCGCCTATTTCGACAGCGCCACCAGCTTCGCAATGGTGCGCTCGGGCCGGCTCGACCTGACGATGCTGGGCGCGTTCGAGGTGGCGGAAAACGGCGACCTGGCGAATTGGAAGATCCCCGGCAAGTTTTCCCCGGGCGCAGGCGGGGGCATGGAGCTGGCGCAAAAGGCCCGCCGCGTCGTGGTGCTGACCACCCATACCGACCGTGCGGGCAACCCAAAGCTGCTGACGCGTTGTTCGCTGCCGCTGACGGCGGCGGGCTGCGTCAACCGCGTGATCTCGGACATGGGCGTAATCGACGTAACGCCCGCTGGCTTTGCCCTGCGCGAGCTGGCCCAGGGCGTGACGCTGGAACAGGTGAAATCCGCCACTGGCGCGCCCCTGCACGTGCCCGACGGTGAGATTCCCACCTTCTGATCCAGCTTCCCTGCCCGCCCGCGCGCCGCTAACCTGCGGCGCAGGCAAAAGGGAGGCGCAGATGTTCGAAAATTTCGAAACCGGCACGGCACAGGTGAACGGCCAGACCATCGCCTATGTGGCGGGCGGCGACGGGCCGGCCGTGTTGCTGCTGCACGGGTTCCCGCAGACCCACGCCATGTGGGCGCGCATCGCGCCTGCGCTGACCGAAACGCGCCGGGTGATCTGTGCCGACCTGCGCGGCTATGGCGCGTCGTCGAAACCGGCGGGGGCGGAAAATTACAGCTTTCGCCACATGGGCGCTGACATGCTGGCCCTGATGGCCCATCTGGGGCATGACCGTTTCGACCTGGTGGGCCATGACCGGGGCGCGCGCACGGCGCATCGGATGGCGCTGGACGCGCCGGATGCCATCGCCAGCCTGACGGTGATGGATATCGTGCCGACGCAGGAAATCCTCGACAACCTTACCACGCCCGTGGCGCGCGCCTATTACCACTGGTTTTTCCTGGCCCAGCCCGCGCCCTTTCCCGAAACCCTGATCGGGCATGACCCCGACGCCTATTTCCAAAGCTGCCTGGGCGGCTGGGGCGATGCGGGGCTGTCAGGTTTTGCGTCCGACCAATTGGCCGCCTACCGCGCCGCGTGGCGCGACCCTGCGACGATCGCGGGCATGTGCAACGATTACCGCGCCGCGATCGACCATGACGTGGCACTGGACCGTGCCGACCTGTCCCGGCAGGTCACTTGCCCCGCGCTGGTTCTGTATGGCGCCGACGGGCCGATGGCGCGGGAATATGACGTGCCCGGCACCTGGGCGCCGCGCCTGGCACGAATGACCGCCCAGGCGATCCCGGGCGGTCATTTCTTTCCCGAAACCGCGCCGGACGCCACAATCGCCGCCCTGCGCGCGCATCTGAACGGCTAAGGCCGCGCGCACGGGTCAAACGATGCCGGAAAACCGCTCGGGCAGCTTGAACAGCTTGTCCGAGCCGACCCGCTTGAAATGATACAGCTGGTTATTCCGGTGACCGAACGACTTGCGCATATGCTTGCGGAAAGGCGCAAAGTTCCAATCCTCGTCCACCTCGCGCTTTAGGAACGGGGCGAAAACCGCCTCATCGTCGCGCTCTTCCTCGAACCAGACGGCCTTGGTGCGCTTTTCCTTCATCTCGGTCAGCCCGGCCGCCTTCACCATGTCGCGCCGCCGGTTCAGCATGTCGACATACTGATCGAAATCGCAGAACTTCATGTGAAAAAGATACAGGAAATCCGGCGCATCCAGCTTGTCCCAGGTGGCGTAATGCCCGCCTCGCGACAGCTTGGCCGGGCGCGAAATCACGCACGGCTTGGAATACCACGGGTTCAGCTGCGCGTGCCGCCGCGGCCCCAGGATCGATGTCTCGACCCCCTCGGGCTCGCGGTCGCGCATATGCACGATCTCCAGCCCCAGCGCCGTGCGGATCGAGCCGGGATTGGCCACCTCCATCAACCAGCTACCCAGATCGTGCCCGGTTTCGGGGTCGACCACTATGAACTCGTCCACATCGCAGACGATCACATGGGTATACCACTGACGCAGCGCCGCCAGCAGGTTGTTCTGCGTGCGCCAGCGCCGGATGTTGAAATTCTTGGTGTCGGTGTCGGGGATCGGAAACAGGTTGCACCCCGCCGCAATCTCACGCACCGCCTGTTGGTTGCCGTGGTTGATGACATACAGCGCCTCTTTCCCGAAAAAGCCGCCGTAGTACTTTACCCATTTCTTCAGGAAAAAATCGTCATCCCGCACCGTGGTGATGACCGCCACCTTCGACTGCATACTTGCCGCTTTCACTGTCTGCCTCGTTGCCGTGCATCATAACGCGCGTTCGCGGCCCCGAGAATCCCCAAAAATCGGGCCTTAGCGTGACGCGCTGCGGGCGATCTTGGCAAACAGCAGCAAAAAGGGGGCGCCGTGCATGACAAGGTCGAAAATGTCGATGGGCTGCACCAGCGTGCCTTGCATCAGCATCCGCAGCTTTTCCACCAGGTGCGGCTCGGGCGTGAAGGGCGCGCCGCCCAGAAGAACGCAAAGAACGATGATTGTCAGCCAGGAAATGCTGTCCAGGGCTTTCATCGCTCACCTACGTCTTGGGGAAAGTGGCGCGGTTGACGGGGCTCGAACCCGCGACCCCCGGCGTGACAGGCCGGTACTCTAACCAACTGAGCTACAACCGCGTGAGGGGTGGGATAGGCGATGGCGCGGGGGGCGTCAACAACGAAAATCGAGCGTTTTTCATCGGCATGGGCAAAGGACGGGAAAACCGCGCGGTTTCGATGCAAAACCGCACGGACCCTGCATATTTATCGCAGCGCTAAATATATTTTGGGAAGGAATGGCGCGGTTGACGGGGCTCGAACCCGCGACCCCCGGCGTGACAGGCCGGTACTCTAACCAACTGAGCTACAACCGCGCGTGGGGGCGGATTTACGCGCCCCACCCGCCCCCGTCAAGCGCCAGATGCAGGGGCGGGTGATTTTTTTCGTCAATCCGGCAGCGGGGTGAATTCATTCTTGTCCGTGGGCGGCAATTGAAACCGGCCATGCGCCCAATCGCCCGCGCGCCAGGCCTCTTTCGCGGCGTCGATCTTGTCTTTGGACGAGGCGACGAAGTTCCACCAGATATGGCGCGGCCCGTTCAGCGTGGCACCACCCAGCAGCAGAATCCGCGCCCCCGCAGGCCCGGCCCGCATCGACACCCGGTCGCCGGGGCGAAACACCATCATCTGTCCCTTATCAAAGGTTTGGCCGGCGATGCTCACCTCGCCCTCGACCACGTAAACGCCGCGATCCTCGTGCTCGTCGGGCAGCGGGATCTGCGCGCCTGCATCCAGCAGCGCGTCGGCATAAAACATCTCGGACGGGGTTTTCACCGGCGCGCGCTCGCCCCAGGCGTTGCCCAGGATCAGCCGCACCTGCTTGCCCTCGCCCTGCATCAGCGGCAGCGCGTCCTTGGGGGCATGAACGAAATCGGCGGGCGCCTCTTCCAGTTCTTCGGGCAGCGCGATCCAGGTCTGGATGCCGAACAGGTCATAAGGCGCCTTCAGCATCTCGTCATCCACGCGCTCGGAATGGGTAACGCCATATCCGGCCGTCATCAGGTTCACCGCGCCCGGTTCGATCCATTGATCGGTGCCCAGGGAATCGCGGTGATGAAACTTGCCCTTGTAAAGGTAAGTCACTGTAGACAAACCGATATGCGGGTGCGGGCGGATGTCGATCCCCTGCCCCGTCACGAATTCGGCCGGGCCCATCTGGTCGAAAAAGATGAAGGGGCCGACCATCTGCCGCTTGGGCGCGGGCAAGGCGCGGCGCACCTCGAAATCGCCCAGGTCGCGGGCGCGTGGGACGATCACGGTTTCGATCGAGTCCACGGCATCGCCGGTCGGGCAATCGGGATCAAGCGCGGGGTTCCAGCTCATGTCAAACACTCCTTGAAAGATGCTTTACAAGCTAGGTCGCGGTTTGATTGCACAAAACGCCCTTTTGTCGACAGTGTCTGCGCGCCCGCGCACAGTTAGGGCAGCAATTCAAAGCGCGTGACGTCCACCATGCCGCGATCGGTGATCTTCAAGGCGGGGATCACCGGCAAGGCCAGAAAGGCCAGTTGCAGGAACGGTTCTTCCAGCGTCACACCCAGCGCCCTGGCCGCCGCACGCAGGTCTTTCAGGCGGTCCCGCACCTGTTCGAAGGGCGCAAGGCTCATCAAACCGGCCACGGGCAAGGGCAATTCGGCGCGCACCTCGCCCCCGTCGACCACGACAAAGCCGCCTTCGATCTGGCCCAGCCGCGTTGCGGCCAGCGCCATGTCGTCATAATCCATGCCGACGCAGACGATGTTGTGATGGTCGTGACAGACGGTTGCGGCGATGGCCCCCCGTTGCAAGCCAAACCCCCGCACGAACCCGGTAGCGATGTTGCCATTGATGCCATGCCGTTCGACCACGGCGATGCGCACCAGGTCGCGCGCCGCATCGGGAGGCTTGTCACCGTCGGTGATGGCGATGGTTTCGTGCACGTGATCCGTCAGGATCTGGCCTGGGCGAATGCCGATCACATCGGTCTGTTCGCGATTGGCCCGGGCGCGGAAATCATCGGGCGTCAGCGCGGGCGCATGAACCGACTGGCGCCCCACCGGCGCAACATCGGGCCGCGCGGCAAAGGCGGCATCGTCGACGACCCGCCCACCGCAGATCACCGTTTGCGCGTGGCACCCTTCCAGGCTGTCGATGGCGACGATATCGGCCCGCAGCCCCGGCGCGATCAGCCCGCGATCCTTCAGGCCGAACGCCTCGGCCGCCGACAGGCTGGCCGCGCGATAGGCCGCCAGGGGCGGTGTGCCAAGGCGGATCAACTCGCGTATCATGTAATCCAGGTGGCCGTGTTCGGCGATGTCCAGCGGATTGCGATCATCCGTGCACAGGCACATGTAAGGCGCGGTGCGCTCGGTCAGCAGCGGTTGCAGCGCGTGCAGATCCTTGGAAACCGAGCCTTCGCGGATCAGCACCCGCATCCCCTTTTGCAGCTTTTCGCGCGCTTCGTCTGCGCTGGTGGCCTCGTGTTCGGTGCGGATGCCGGCCGCGACATAGGCGTTCAGATCCTTGCCCGACAGCAGCGGGCAATGCCCGTCGATATGGCCACCCTGGAACAGGCGCAGCTTGGCAAGCACATCAGGATCACCGGCTATCACCCCGGGATAATTCATGAATTCCGCCAAGCCCAGGCCCGAACCGTGGCCCCGCAGCGCGGCAAGATAATCCGCATCAAGCCGCGCACCGGCGGTTTCCATATGGGTCGACGGAACGCAAGAGGACAGCTGCACCCGAATATCCATCAACGTCGCCTCGCTTGCGCGCTGGAAATAGCGGATACCCTCGGCCCCAATGACATTGGCGATTTCATGGGGGTCGCAAATCGCGGTCGTCACCCCGCGCGGCAGTACGCACCGGTCGAATTCCAGCGGCGTGACCAGCGAGGATTCGATATGCAGATGCGTGTCGATAAAGCCGGGCACCAGGATCAGGCCGCTGACATCCAGCACTTGCGCGCCGTCATAATCGGCGCAGATGCCCACGATCCGCGCGCCGCAAATCGCCACGTCACCCGACAGCAGGTCGCCGGTCACAAGGTCCAGCACCTTGCCGCCGCGCAGCACCAGGTCGGCCGGTTCCGCGCCGCGCGCCTGCGCGATCCGCCGTTCCAAATCGGTCGTCATGGCTGCCTCCTGTTTGCGGATCAGCCTAGCCGCGCCCCAGACAAAGAAAAAGGGGGCGCACTGGGCGCCCCCGGAGTTTCGTCGATCAGGCTCACTCTGTTAACCGCTCGGAATATTTCTGCCTGCGGCCTGATCCACGCAGGGCGCACGCGCACGCGCGCCCCTTGTCTGCTTAGCTACACCCGCTTGTCGCGCCGCATGTGTTGCACTTCATGCAGGTGCCGTTGCGGACAAGCGTGTAGTTGCCGCAATCGCCGCAGGCCTCACCCTCGTAGCCCTGCATCCTGGCCTTGGTGCGCGCATCCAGCGAAACCGAACCACTTGCCACAGTCGTCGTCGTGGTCGAGGCGGCGGTCAGCGTCGCGGTGTCGCCCGCGGTTTCCGGCACCAGCGTGTTCAGCGCCGCCACCGGATCGTCGGTGCCGGTTGCCAGGCCCTGGCCGCCGTTCAGCACCACCAGCTCTTGCGGCAGGCGCTTGCGCAGGTACCCGGTCGAGCTGATTTGTTTCAGCACTTCCAACGACTTGGAGGCGGCGCTTTCGCTCAACTCCTTGACGTTCGACACGCCCTCTTCCTCGCCGCGGCCCAAGTCGTCAAAGGACGCGCCTTCGGGCTTTACATGGGCCAGGTCGGTGCGATCCAGGTACGACACCGCCAGTTCGCGGAAGATGTAATCCAGGATCGAGGTCGCGTTCTTGATCGAGTCGTTGCCCTGCACGATGCCCGCAGGCTCGAACTTGGTGAAGGTGAAGGCATCCACGAACTCTTCCAGCGGCACGCCGTATTGCAGGCCCACCGACACGGCGATGGCAAAGTTGTTCATCATCGCCCGAAAGCCGGCGCCTTCCTTGTGCATGTCGATGAAGATCTCGCCAAGGCTGCCATCCTGGTATTCGCCGGTGCGCAGATACACCTTGTGCCCGCCGACCACGGCCTTCTGGGTATAGCCCTTGCGCCGTTCCGGCATCTTTTCGCGGTGGCTGCGGACGATTTCCTTGACCACCACCTTTTCGACGATCTTTTCGGCCAGAACAGCGGCCTTTTCCTGCGCGCTGCCGGTTTCCAGGATCTCGGCGGCCTCGTCATCGTCTTCGACCAGCGCGGCGGCCAGCGGCTGCGACAGTTTCGAGCCGTCGCGATACAGCGCGTTGGCCTTGATGCCCATCTTCCAGCTGCGCTCATACGCTTTCTGGCAGTCCTCGATCGTGGCGTCGTTGGGCATGTTGATGGTTTTCGAGATCGCGCCCGAAATGAACGACTGCGCCGCCGCCATCATGTCGATATGGCTGTTCACCGACAGGTACCGCTTGCCCTTCTTGCCGCACGGGTTGGCGCAATCGAAGACGTGGTAATGCGCCGGGTCCAGATGCGGGGCGCCTTCCAGCGTCATGGTCCCGCAAACATGGTCGTTCGCCGCCTCGATATCCGCCTTGCTAAAGCCCAGGTGGCGCAGCAGGTCGAAGGTGGGATCGTTCAGCTTTTCGGTCGGAATGCCCAGCACGTTGGTGCAGAACTCTTCGCCCAGCGTCCACTGGTTGAACACGAAGCGGATGTCAAAGGCCGAGGCCAGCGAGCGTTCGATCTTGTCCAGCTCGTTCGGGCCAAAGCCGTGGCCCACCAGCGAGGCATGGTTGATCGCGGGCGCCTGGCCCAGGCTGCCGTGGCCCACCGCGTAGGCGATGATTTCCTCGATCTGCGCGCTGCCATAGCCCAGCTTTTCCAGGGCCGCGGGCACCGAGCGGTTGATGATCTTGAAATAGCCGCCGCCGGCCAGCTTCTTGAATTTCACCAGGGCGAAATCGGGCTCGATCCCGGTGGTGTCGCAATCCATCACCAGGCCGATCGTGCCGGTGGGCGCGATCACCGTGGCCTGCGCGTTGCGATAGCCGTGCTTTTCACCCAGGCGCAGCGCCTCGTCCCAGGACGACATGGCCAGGTCGACCAGCCGCGCATCGGGGCAGTTGGCATGGTCCAGCGGCACCGGCTTGGTGGCCAGCCCCTCGTAGCCGTCCGTGGCGCCATAGGCGGCGTTGCGGTGGTTGCGGATCACGCGCAGCATGTGCTTGGCGTTGCGCTTGTAACCCGAAAACGCGCCCAGCTCGCCGGCGATCTCGGCGCTGGTGGCATAGGCCGTGCCGGTCATGATGGCAGTCAGCGCGCCGGTCAGTGCCCGGCCCTCGTCGCTGTCATAGCCCAGCCCCATGTTCATCAGCAGACCACCGATATTGGCATAGCCCAGGCCAAGTGTGCG
>JAASTF010000123.1 GCA_021767525.1 Paracoccaceae bacterium | reverse complement strand
CTCGTCGAGTTTGAAAACGATCGTCCCGTCCGGGTTGCGGATTTCCGAGGTGGTGGTGATAAAATCCAGGTCCGCGTATGCGTCCTGCCCTGCCTGCGTGAACTTTCTTTCGATTTTCATCGGTGCTGCCCCACTTGAATTCAGCCGTTACGTCCAATCCCGAGGGCGAAGTAAGACAAGACGGGGACGGTGCGCGCACTTGGTCGATGCGCGTTGGCGACCGGATACAAGCCCGGCTTTCCATGCTTCTTACTGTCCCTGCCCGGCCTGACACTACATATTGTGTCCCCCACCGTCGGCCCGCACAAACTGGCGTATTTCCGCTGGCCCGGTCAACGGATTTTTTACGTCTCATCCGACAAAAAACCCGTTGACGTGGGCCGGGCGCGCGCGGTCGGTGATTCATTGGTTAACGCGGCTTTGTGGAAAAGCCTGTGCACAGCCCCGGGATAAGCCCCAAAAAGCGTTGAAAGCACGGGCGTTATGGGCCACTTTTGCCTTTGCACATCAGCGCGCCGCGTTTTGCCGCATGGGCGCATAGCGCCCGCGTAAATTTTCCGCAGCACCGCGCATCTAGGATGCGAAACCGAAAAGGACACCACATCTTGGGGCTTAGGCGATTCTTTTTTGGGGTGCTCACCCTGGCGTTGTCGGGCTGCACGGCGCTGCCCGGACAGCAGGCGCAAACCTCGGTTCAGATGATGTTCGCGGCGCCGCCAACGCAGCTTTATGCCGCCGTCCCCGCCGCCTGCTCGGGCCCGGGCGAGCGCGTGGTGCGGTCGGGCAACCAGACGATCGAATGCCGCCGGCTTTTGCCGCCCGAAGGCGCGGCCGGCGCCATCCTGCGCTATGACGGCACGATAGACGAATTGCCCGAAAGCGTGATCCGTTTCGAAAGCAGCCAGGACGGCGGGACCGGCACGCTGGTCAAGGCCACCGCCTTTGTCGCCGTTCCGCAGCGCGACGGGCGCGAGGTGCATGTGATTTATCCCGACGCCCAGGTGAACCGCAAAATGCGCGAGATGCTGACCCGGCTTGGCGGCCAGCCCGTCGCCCCCTGACGCGAAACGGCCCCGGGATCACCCGGGGCCGCCTGCGATTTTTGCACGGTCCGCCCTGCGGCGGCGGGCTTACTTGCCCAGTGACCACCAGCCGCGGCGCTTGGGCTTGTCGCTTTTCTTTGCGGCAGGCTCGGGCGCGGCCTCGGCCATCGCGGGCTCGGGCTGCGGCGCCGGTTCCGGATCGGGCTGCGGCGCCGGGGCTTCGTCGACCGGCGCGGGCGCGGCGGTTTCCTCGGCCTCGGCAGGCGGTGCGTCATCCTTTTTCGCCTTGGTCGTTTTCGCGCGCGACGGTTTGCGGGCCGGGGCCTTCTTGGGCTTCGGCGCCTCATCGGCGCTGTCCGGCGCGGGCTCGGCCTTGGCTTCTTCGGTCGCGGGCGCGGGCTCGGCCTCGGGCGCCTTGTCCTCGGCCGGCTTCTTGCGACTGCGCGAGCGCGGCTTGGGCTTGGATTTGGCGGCCTCGGGCGCCGGTTCCGGCGTCGCGTCGGCGGCCTCGGCGGGCGCGTCCTGCACAGCGGGCTCGGTCACCTCGGGGTTGTCCGAGGGCGTTTCGCCCGCGTCATCCTTGGCGCTGTCGCCGTTATCCTGCTCGTCGCGCTGCGACGATTTCGACCGGCGCGAACGGCGGCGGCGGCGGCGCTTTTTCGGCTTCGCCTCCTCCTCGGTGTCCACGGCCTGCTCTTCGGCCTCGTCTTCATCATTGGCCGTGTCCTCGTCGATTTCATCCATCAGCGAGGTGTCGACCGACACCACGGGCACCGGCGTCTCGGTCACGATGCGCGTGGCGGTCTTGAATTTTTCAAGGCTGAAATCGGGGCTGATCAGCATCGGGTCGCCCTCGATCCGCACCGCCATGCCATAGCGGCCTTCGATCTGGGCCACATGCTCGCGCTTGTGGTTCATCAGGTAGTTCGCGATCCCGACCGGCGCCTTCACCAGCACCTCGCGCGACCGGCGGCGGGTGCCTTCTTCCTCGATCTGGCGCAGGATCGACAGCGCCAGGTTGTCGTCCGAGCGGATCAGGCCGGTGCCATGACAATGCGGGCATGGCTGGGTCGTGGCCTCGATCATGCCCGGGCGCAGGCGCTGGCGGCTCATTTCCAGCAGGCCGAAACCGCTGATCCGACCCACCTGGATGCGGGCGCGGTCGGTTTTCAGCTTGTCTTTCAGCTTTTTCTCGACGGCGGCATTGTTCTTGCGCTCGTCCATGTCGATGAAGTCGATCACGATCAGGCCCGCAAGGTCGCGCAGGCGCAGCTGTCGCGCCACCTCTTCAGCGGCCTCGAGGTTGGTTTTCAGCGCCGTTTCCTCGATCGAGCCTTCCTTTGTGGCCCGCCCCGAGTTCACATCGATCGCCACAAGCGCCTCGGTCACGCCGATCACGATATAGCCGCCCGATTTCAGCTGCACGGTCGGGTTGAACATCGAGCTCAGATAGCTTTCCACCTGGTAGCGGGCGAACAGCGGCAGGGCATCGTTGTAATGCTTCACGTTCTTCGCGTGGGACGGCATGATCATCTTCATGAAGTCCTTGGCGATGCGATAGCCGCGCTCACCTTCGACGAACACCTCGTCGATGTCGCGGTTGTACAGATCGCGGATCGACCGTTTGATCAGGTCGCCCTCTTCATAGATCTTAGCCGGCGCGATGGATTCCAGCGTCAGTTGGCGGATCTGCTCCCACAGGCGGAACAGGTATTCGTAATCGCGCTTGATTTCCGATTTGGTGCGCTTGGCGCCCGCGGTGCGGATGATAAGGCCCGCGCCCTGCGGAACGTCGATCTCGGCGGCGATGGATTTCAGCTTTTTGCGGTCGGCGGCGTTGGTGATCTTGCGGCTGATGCCACCGCCACGGGCGGTGTTGGGCATCAGCACGCAGTAACGGCCGGCCAGCGACAGATAGGTGGTCAGCGCCGCGCCCTTGTTGCCGCGCTCTTCCTTGACGACCTGCACCAGCATGATCTGGCGCACCTTGATCACTTCCTGGATCTTGTAGCGGCGCGGGCGGGGTTTGCGCGGCGGGCGGATGTCTTCGACATCGTCATCATCGGCCACCGACTCGATCGTGGTGTCCTTTTCGACGGCGTCGCTGACGCTGTCGGTGTCGCTGTCGTCATCGGCATCGGCATCGGTATCGATACCGGTATCGGCGGCCTGGTCGCCCTCGTCCGCGGGTTCTTCGACCGGGGTTTCCGCGACCGTTTCCATGGGCGAGCTGCCCTCGGGCACCTCGTGTTCCTCCAGGTCGATCGTCTCCATGCCGGAAATCGCGCCGTTCTCGGGCTCGGTGCTGACAACCGCATCCTCGGAATTGGTCTTGGCCGCTTTCGAGCGCGACCGGCGCCGCGATTTCGGTTTGTCCTCGTCCTCGTCGCGGGCGCGCATCGCCTCGGCATAAGCGCGCTCTTCTTCCA
Source organism: Paracoccaceae bacterium (assembly GCA_021767525.1). Lineage (GTDB taxonomy): Bacteria > Pseudomonadota > Alphaproteobacteria > Rhodobacterales > Rhodobacteraceae > Lutimaribacter. The sequence goes on along the minus strand of JAASTF010000123.1, from coordinate 5,163 downwards.
TCAGCGCCTCGCGGTCGGCGACGGGGATCTGGTAGTAATCGGGGTGAATTTCGGAAAATGCCAGAAACCCGTGGCGGTTGCCGCCATAATCGACAAACGCCGCCTGAAGCGACGGTTCGACCCGCGTTACCTTTGCCAGATAGATGTTGCCGGCCAGTTGCCGCTTGTTTTCCGATTCAAAGTCGAATTCTTCGACCTTGTTGCCGTCCACCACGACAACGCGGGTTTCTTCCGCGTGCGTGGCATCGATAAGCATCTTCTTTGCCATGTAATCCATACGCATGGCCCGGCCCACGCGCCCCGGGGGGCGCGCCGATTGTCCTGCCATGTCCATTGATTGTGGCGAGGCTGGCACAGGCGCGGGACAGGCCGGCCCCCTGGGCCGCTGTCATCCGTCTTGTCCTACATGCGCCAAGCATCGCGTTTCTTCTCCGACGCCCGGCACGCGGGCGCCAATTCAATAGGCCCGGCGCTTGTCAGAGGTCTGCTCGCGCCCGCGGGCTGTTCACAATGGCCTCTTTCAGAGGGCCATATTCACGGTCCGGGAAGGGTCGGGTCTTTCTCCACGAAACCCTTTCGGAAAATCCATCCGGTCCTCAGGGCGCAGCATCGCGCCAGCGGACCGTTCCCTAGTCATAGAGGAGGACGGCGGCCAATTACAATCGCAAAGTGCGGAACGCGCGCCCCTAGCCCACGTAATCGGACCGTTGCAGACCGTATTTCGCCATTTTTTCGTTCAACGTGCGCCGCGGCAGGCACAGCTCGTCCATCACCGACTGGATCGAGCCCTTGTGCCGCCGCATCGTGTTGTCGATCAGCATCCGCTCGAACGCTTCGACATATTCCTTCAGCGGCTTGCCCTCGGTGGTCATCACCGGCTGCATCTCGTCATGGTCTGCCATCAAAAGCGAAGCGATGGTGCCCTGCCCGCGTCGCGCCTGCAGCACCGCGCGCTCGGCCACGTTGATCAGCTGACGCACGTTGCCGGGCCAGGGCGCCTGCAACAGCTGGGCGGCCTCTTGCGCGCTGACATTGGGCGCGTCACAGCCGTATTCCTCGGCGAATTGCTCGCTCAGGCGGGTGAACAGCGCCAGGATGTCCTCGCCCCGCTGGCGCAGCGGCGGCAGGGTGATGCGCAACGCGGCCAGGCGATAGAACAGGTCGGGGCGCAGAACATCCTCAAGCGTCTTGTCCTGCTGTTGCAGGTTGGAAATGGCGACGATGCGGGTTTCGGCGGGCGTGCCCTGCTCGTTCATCACGCTCAGCAGGCGGGCCTGCAACGCGTCCGACAGCGACTCGATATCCTCCAGCACCAAGGTGCCGCCGCGGGCCTCTTCGATGGCGGGCAACTGGCTGTCCTCGGGCTGCATCGGGCCGAACAGCCGCTTGGCCAGCGCATCCTCTTCGTAGGCGGCGCAGGAAATCAGCACGAATTTCTTGCCCGCGCGCGCCCCCACCGCGTGCAGCGCGTGCGCCACCAGGGTTTTGCCGGTGCCGGTTTCGCCGTCGATCAGCACATGCCCCTCGGCCTGGCCCAGGTCCAGGATATCTTCGCGCAGGCGCTCCATCACCGGGCTTTGACCGATCAGCTTTTTCATGATCTGGCCGCCATCCGACAGCTCGCGCCGCAGCGCGCGGTTGTCCAGCGTCAGACGGCGGGCATTGGCGGCCTTCTTGGCCAGCTCGGTCATCCGGTCGGGGTTGAACGGCTTTTCCAGAAAGTCATAAGCGCCCACGCGCATCGCCTCGACCGCCATCGGCACGTCGCCATGCCCGGTAATCATGATCACCGGCAGCGCGCTGTCGCTGCCCATCAGCTTTTTCAGGAACTGCATCCCGTCCATGCCCGGCATCTTGATGTCGGAAATCACGATGCCCGGGTAATCGGGGCCCAGCACCTTCAGCGCGTCCTGCGCGCTGGCGAATGTCTCGGTGTCATAGCCGGACAGGGCCAGCCACTGGCTGATCGACTGGCGCATATCCTGTTCGTCGTCGACGATGGCGATCTTCATGGCTTTTGACATGGTTGGCTCACTCCGCGGCCTCGATATCGGTATCATTTTCACCCAAGATAGGTAGCTGCACCTCGAATACAGCCCCCCCGCCCTCGGCATTGCGGGCGGTCAGGCGTCCGCCAAGGTCGTTCACGATGCCCGAGGAAATGGCAAGCCCCAGCCCCACGCCGTCGCCGGCGGTCTTGGTGGTGTAGAAAGGCTCGAACAGCTTATCCAGGTCGTCGATCCCCACGCCGTTGTCGCGCACGGTGAGCGTGGCGGTTTCGCCCGCCGCCAGGATGATGCTGATCTCGGGGTCGTCCTGCCCGCCGGTCGCGTCGATGGCGTTGCGCAGCAGGTTGATCATCACCTGTTCGATCCGCACCCGATCGCCATGCACCATCACCGGCTCCGACGGGATTGCGCGGCTGATCTTGATGTGGCGCAGCTTCAGCTGCGGCTCCATCATCGACAAGGCCGAGGCCAGCGCATCCCCCATGTTTACTGGCGCAAAATCTTCGCTGCCCTTGCGCGCATAGGATTTCAACTGCTTGGTGATCGCGCCCATCCGCTCGATCAGGTCATCGATGCGCTGGAACGACGACAGAGCCTCTTCGGGGCGGTTGCGGCGCAGCAGCAGCCGCGCACCGGCAAGATAGGTTTTCATCGCCGCCAGCGGCTGGTTCAACTCGTGGCTGACAGCGGCCGACATCTCGCCCAGGGCCGCCAGTTTCGAGCTTTGCGCCAGCGTCTGTTCGGCCACCGCCAGGTTCTTTTGCACCCGCTCGCGCTCGGCGATTTCCCGCTGCAGACGCGCGTTCAATGCGCGAAGGTCTGCCGATTCCCGCTGGAACAGCGCCATGCGCAACGCGTTCTTTCGGCTGAGAAAATAGAAGGCCAGCGCCAGAAGGATGGCGAATCCCATGATTTCCAGCGCCAGGAACCCGTTCACCTTTTCGCGCACGCTGGCATAGGTGGTAAAGCTGGTCATCTTCCAGCCGCGGAACGGGATGCGCGTCTGCATCCGCATCACCGCCTCGCCCTGCAAATAGGCATCGGCCGGCAGCGCCGTCCAATCCGCCGTGGCCTGGATCGCCCGCTGGATCGCGCTGCGCGCCGGTTCGGCGGCCAGCGCCTCTTCCTCGGTCAGGCCGCGCCAGCGCGGCTCGGTCGCCAGGATGATCTCGCCCGAGCTGTCGGTCACCACCACCGCATCCGAAATCCCCGCCCAGGCGCGTTCGAACTTGGCCAGGTCGACTTCGACCAGGATCACGCCCAGCACGTCGCCCCGCTCGTCGATGCGGCGGGAATAGGCGAAAACATAGGCCCCGCTTTCGCGCTGCATCACCGTAAACACCGTCCCGGACGAGCGGATGGCGTCCACGAAATACGGGTCCGACCGGTGCTGGCTGCCCAGTCGGTTACGGTCGGTGGCGGCCACGGCGCGGCCATCGCGATCCAGCAGCATCAGCGACGCGGCGCCGATTTCATCGACAAAGGAAATCAGCCGCTGGGTCGAACTGGTGTAATCCCCCGACCCCAACGCCCCGATCAGCGCCGGGTCGCGCGCCAGCAATTGCGGCACGATGGCGTTGCGGCGCAGCTCGGACAGCAGGTTGCCGGAATACAGCGCCAGCCGCAGCTCGGCCCGGTTGCGCGTGTTCTCGGTAAAGCGGTTGGTCAGCAGAATGTTGGTGGTCACCACCGTCACCACCGCCAGCACCAGCAGCGCCAAAAGCGCCACGCGCGCCCGCCAGCTGACGGTGCGCGCATCCGAAGGCAAAGGGGCAGGACTGCGGGCCATGGGCGTCAAAATACGCCCAAGGGGCGCGCGGCTCAAGTCAGGCGGTCGCCAGCTGATCCAGCAATGCGCGGAACATCGCCTGACCGTCGGTGCCGCCATGCGCCGGTTCTGCCATCCGTTCGGGGTGCGGCATCATGCCCAGGACGCGGCGGTTTTCCGACAGCACACCGGCAATCGCATCGACCGAGCCATTTGGATTGTCGACATAGCGAAACGCCACGCGATCCTGGTCGTTCAGCGCGCGCAGCGTGTCCTCGGCGGCGAAATAGTTGCCATCGTGATGCGCGATCGGGATCGTGATCTCCTGCCCCGCCTCGTAGCCCGCTGTGAACGCGCTGTTGGCGGTTTCGACGCGCAGGCCGACGGGCTTGCAGATGTATTTCAGGTTGGCATTGCGCCGCAGCGCACCAGGCAGCAGCCGGGTTTCGGTCAGCACCTGGAACCCGTTGCAGATGCCCAGGGCAAAGCCGCCACGCTCGACATGGCTGCGCAGCGCGCCGCAAATGGGCGAGTTCGCCGCGATCGCCCCGCACCGCAGGTAATCGCCATAGGAAAAGCCACCCGGAATGCCCACGATATCGACGCCATCGGGCAACGTGGTGTCCTTGTGCCAGACCATGCTGACCTGCGCGCCCGCCTTTTCAAAGGCCACGGCCAGGTCGCGGTCGCAGTTCGAACCAGGGAAAACCAGGATCGCCGCGCGCATCACACCATCTCCACCGCGTAGCTTTCGATCACCGTGTTCGCCAGCAGCTTTTCGCACATCTGAACGACCGTGTCCTCGGTGGTGCCCGCGGCCAGGTCCAGCTCGATCACCTTGCCCTGGCGGACGCCTTCGACGCCCTCGAACCCCAGCGCGCCAAGCGCGTGCCTGACCGCCTCGCCCTGCGGGTCCAGAACCCCGTTCTTCAACATCACCGTGACCCGTGCCTTCATGGCGTCCTCCGGAAAGTTCGGGGCGCAGCGCCCTGCCCCCGCTGGTTCAAAGTCTTGCGCCGCTCAGTTGATGAGCGTCGGTTTGGTGGCCTGCACATTGGCCTTGGGCATCACGCCCAGGCGGGTGGCGACCTCGGAATAAGCGTCGGTCAGGCTGCCCAGGTCGCGGCGGAACACGTCCTTGTCCAGCTTCTTGCCGGTTTCGATGTCCCACAGGCGGCAGCTGTCGGGGCTGATTTCATCGGCCACGATCAGGCGCTGGTAATCGCCCTCGTAAACGCGGCCGATCTCGATCTTGAAATCGACCAGCTTGATGCCGACGCCATACATGACCCCCGACAGGAAATCGTTGACGCGAAGCGCCAGGCTCAGGATGTCGTCCATGTCCTGCTGGCTGGCCCAGCCGAAGGCGGCGATATGTTCCTCGGT
>JAASTF010000122.1 GCA_021767525.1 Paracoccaceae bacterium | reverse complement strand
GCGCTGGCGCACGAGGCGCGGGCGCATGTGTTCCTGTCGCTGCATGCCGATGCGCTGTCGCAGGGGCAGGCGCATGGCGCCACGGTGCACGTGCTGGACACCGAGGCCAGCGATGCCGCCACGCGCCTGCTGGCCGAACGGCACGACCGCGACGATTTGCTGTCGGGCGTCGACCTGGAAGGGCAGGATGACGTGGTGGCCGGCATCCTAATGGATCTTGCCCGCCAGGAAACCCGCCCGCGCACCGAACGGCTGGCCGAGGCGCTGGTGGGCGGCATGATCGAGGCGGGCGGCCCGGTCAATCGCCGCCCGATCCGGCGCGGGGCTTTTTCGGTGCTCAAGGCGGCCGACATCCCCTCGGTCCTGATCGAGGTGGGGTTCTTGTCCAGCCCGCGCGATGCCGAGAACCTGAAAGACCCGGCCTGGCGGCTGGCCATCGCGCAGGGCATCCGCGACGGGCTGCGCGCTTGGGCGGTCGACGACATCGCCCGCGCCGGGCTGCGCCGGCAATAGGCACGGCGGGCAAGGTTTCGCCCATCGCGCACGCCGAGTTGTTTTGACCGGGCGCGCCAGCGCGCGTATAGAGGCCCAAGATTGCAAAGGGGCATGTTGTGCTGAGGTTCGTTCTTTCCTTCTTTGGCGGGATTTTCACGCTGGTCACGCTGGGCCTGTTCATGGTGGCGCTGTCCATCGGGGCGGTGTTCTGGATGTATGGCCGCGATCTGCCCAGCCACGAAAGCCTGGCGCAATACACGCCCCCCACGATCAGCCGCATCTATTCGGCCCAAGGCCGGCTGATCGACGAATTCGCGCAGGAACGCCGCCTGTTCACCCCGGCCGAGGAAATTCCCGACCTGGTCAAACAGGCGTTCATCAGCGCCGAAGACAAGAATTTCTATACCCACAAGGGCTATGACATGCGCGGCATCGCCAGCGCGGTGGTCGATGCCGTGCGCTCGCGCGGTGAGGATATTCGCGGCGCTTCGACGATCACCCAGCAGGTAATGAAGAACTTTCTGCTGTCGGGCGACCGCCGCGCCGAGCGCAAGATCAAGGAAATCATTCTGGCCACCCGCCTGGAAGAAACCCTGAGCAAGGAAAAGATCCTTGAACTCTACCTGAACGAGATTTTCCTGGGCCAGAACTCTTACGGGGTGACGGCCGCGGCGCAGACCTATTTCAACAAATCGCTCAGCCAGCTGGCCCCGCACGAGGCGGCGATGCTGGCCTCGATGCCCAAGGCGCCGTCGGATTTCCATCCCGTCCGCAACAAGGATCGCCTGTTGGCGCGGCGGAATTTCGTCCTGAAAGAGATGATGGAAAACGGCTTTATCAGCCAGGAGGTCTATCAGCAGGAGCGCGCGCAACCGCTGCGCACGGTGCAGAACGGCGATTTCGACAGCTTCAAATCGGCGCTGCCGCCGCGTGACTATTTCACCGATGAAATCCGCCGCCAGCTGTCCGACAGCTTTGGCGAAGACGAGTTTTTCTCGGGCGGGATGACGGTGCGCGCGACGATCGACCCCGAGATGCAGGAACTGGCCGCCGCATCGCTGCGCCGCCAGCTGGAACAATACGACCGCGGCCTGGGCCAGTGGCGCGGCACCGGCGAAACCATCCCGGCCGAGCAATTGACCAGCGAAGAGGCGTGGCGCGCCGCGCTGTCCAACGTGAATGTCGCCCGCGACATTGATCTGGACGGGACATGGTACCCGGCCGTGGTGCTGGCGGTGGAGGATCAGCAACTGCGCATCGGTATCGAAGGCGTCGAACAGACCGAGGCCGAACCCTTTGTGGTGCCGCGCAAGGATATCGCCTGGCTGCGCGGCGACTTTTTCGACAATTTCAAGGTCGGTGACGTGGTGCATGTGCGCCGCATGACCTCGGGCGATGACGGGACCGGCGATTTCATCCGCTGGACCCTGCGACAGGTGCCCGAGGTGCAGGGCGGCTTCATGGCGATGGACGTGAATACCGGCCGCGTGATCGCGATGCAGGGCGGGTTTTCCTACCAGCATTCGGTGTTCAACCGCGCGACGCAGGCGCAGCGCCAGCCCGGCTCCAGCTTCAAGCCCTTCGTCTATGCCTCGGCGTTGGACAGCGGCTATACGCCCGCCACCATCATCATCGACGCGCCGATCGAGATCGACACGCCCCAGGGCCTGTGGCGGCCCAAGAACGCGTCGAACACCTATTACGGGCCGACGCCCCTGCGTACGGGCATCGAACGCTCGCGGAACCTGATGACGATCCGCCTGGCGCAAGAGGTGGGCATGGATGTGGTGGCCGATTACGCCGAGCGCTTCGGGGTCTATGACAACATGGGCAGCTTCCTGGCCAACTCTCTCGGGTCCGAGGAAACCACGCTTTACAAGATGGTGGCGGCCTATGCGATGTTCGCCAATGGCGGCGAAAGGGTCGAACCGACGCTGGTCGACCGCATCCAGGATCGCTATGGCAACACGGTCTATCGCCATGACAAGCGCGACTGCGTGGATTGCGACGACCCGACCCTGGCCAGCAGCCAAAGCCCGCGTATCGTCAGCAACCGCGAGCGGGTGATGGACCCCGTCACGGCGTATCAGTTGACCTCGATGATGACGGGCGTGGTGCAGCGCGGCACGGCGTCGGGCTCGGTCAACCTGCCGGTGCCGGTGGCCGGCAAGACCGGCACCACCAACGATGCCAAGGATGTGTGGTTCATCGGCTTTACCAATTCGGTCGTGGCGGGCTGCTATATCGGCTATGACCAGCCGCGCAGCCTGGGCCGCGGGGCGTCGGGCGGCGGTTTTTGCGGTCCGGTGTTCCAACGCTTCATGTCCAAGGCGATCGACAAATATGGCGGCGGGCGGTTCCGGATCCCGGATGACTGCATGTTCCTGAAGATCGACCGCTTCACCGGCGCGCGCCTCAGCGACGACGCCTCGGGCGAACACGTGGTGGCCGAGTGTTTCCGCGAGGGCGAAGAGCCGACATTCGGCATCACCTTCGACGGCGGTTTCGCGATGGGGGCCAACCTGCCGCTGGTCGAAGAGGTGGGCACGCGGCGCGGCCGCGAGGTGACCACCTCGACCGGCAAGAAGGCCGTTGTCGGCCCAAAGGCCAGCTTTGGCACGCTCAGCTCGGGCGGGCTTTACTAAGCCGCGATGCCGATTTGCACGGCGGGCGAGGGGCGCATGCTTGCCCATCGCCCGGTGCTGGTCTATCACCCCGGTCTGAAACAGCATTACCAGGACATCCGCCATGCGCGCCGAGGCCCAGAACACCGTTGCCGAGATCGAGAAATCGCTGGAGCTGCTGCGCCAGCGGATGGATTACGACACGGCCCAGCACCGGCTGGAAGAGTTCAATGCCCGTGTCGAGGATCCGAACCTGTGGGACGATCCCGCCGCTGCGCAAAAGCTGATGCGCGATCGCCAGTCGCTGGTCGATTCCATGGCCACCTACGAGAGCATCCGCCAAGAGCTGTCGGACAATGTCGAGCTGATCGAGCTGGGCGAGATGGAAGACGATGACGAGGTCGTGGCCGAGGCCGAGGCGGCGTTGAAATCGCTGGCGAAAAAGGCCGCCGCGAAAGAGCTTGAGGCGCTGCTGAACGGCGAAACCGACGGCAACGACGCGTTTCTGGAAATCAAGGCCGGCGCCGGCGGCACCGAGGCCTGCGACTGGGCGCAGATGCTGGCGCGTATGTATGTCCGCTGGGCGGAAAAGCGCGGCTATTCGGTGGAATTGCAGGAAGAAACCCCCGGCACCGAGGCGGGCATCAAATCCGCGACCTACCAGATCAAGGGGCCCAATGCCTATGGCTGGCTGAAATCCGAATCCGGCACCCATCGCCTGGTGCGGATCTCGCCCTTCGGCAAGGGGACGCGCGAAACCTCGTTCGCTGCCGTGGGGGCCTATCCGGTGATCGACGACAATATCGAGATCGAAGTGAACCCCGCCGATATCCGCATCGACACCTATCGCAGCTCGGGCGCGGGCGGGCAGCACGTGAACACCACCGACTCGGCGGTGCGGATCACCCACCACCCGACGGGCATCGTTGTGACCAGTTCGGAAAAGTCGCAGCACCAGAACCGCGAAATCGCCATGAAGGCCCTGAAATCGCGGCTCTATCAGCTGGAGCTTGACCGCCGCAACGCCGAGGTGAACGCCCTGCACGAGGCCAAGGGCGATGCGGGCTGGGGCAACCAGATCCGGTCTTACGTTTTGCAGCCCTACCAGATGGTCAAGGATCTGCGCACCAACTTTGAAACCGCCGACACCCAAGGGGTGCTCGACGGCGATCTGGACGGGTTCATGGCGGCGACGCTGGCGATGAACGTGTCGGGCAAATCCCGCGCCGAGGCCCAGGCCGAGGAGTGATCGCGCGCGCCTAGTCGCGCCGCCGCATCCCCGTTTCGTCAAGGAACCGGGCCAGGTCGGGCGGCAAGCCGTCTTGTGTTGCAGCGCCGGCCGCCCGTGCCTTGATCGCATCGAACCGCGCGCGTAGGGCTTTTTTCTCGTCGCCCTTGCAGTCGTTCCAGGGCCGGCCCTGCAACGCCATGACCAGCACGTAATAGCCGATGAAATGCGGGCGTGTGCCGTTCGCCAAAAGCCGCGCATAGGCCGCATCGGCGCCGAGATCGCGCAGGGCCTCGGCCGAATGGATGCCGGCGCGGGCGCATTGCGCCTCGAACGCGGGGCCGAGGTTGCGGATAGAGGATACCGCGGCCATCCCCTTAGCCGCCCACGATCCAGCCGACGACAAAGGCCACGACGGCGCAGGTGGTGCCCACCAGCACGGTTTCGCCCACGCAGCGCAGCAATCGCTCGCCCGTGGCGTTCCAGCGCAACAGCCCCAGCGCCACCAGTGCCAGCGCCGACGACACCGACGACACGATCAACGCGGTATCCGTCGGCTCCATCACGAAATAGGGCACCAGGGGCACCGCGCCGAACAGGACGAAACTGCCAAAGGTGAACATCCCGTTCACGGCCGGGTTTTCTTCGTCGGGGTCGGACATGCCGAATTCATAGGTCATCATCAGATCGGCCATGAACTCGGGGTGGCGCGACAGGATCTGCGCGGTGGTGTCGGCCTCGCCCGGGGGCAGGCCGCGCTGGCGCAAAATTTCGAACAGCTCCATCCGCTCTTGCTCGGGGTCGGCGGCGATTTCGCGCAGCTCGCTGGCGCGGCGGGCGCGATACAGGTCATGCTGGCTGCGGGCCGAAAGAAACTCGCCCAGCCCCATGCTGACCCCGTCGGCAAAGAGGTTGGCCAACCCGAACACCAGAACGGCCAGGCCACCGATCTGCGCCACGCCGTCGGCCGCCGCGCCGGCAAAGCCCGCGACGATGGCAAAGGTGGTCACGATGCCGTCATTGCCGCCATAGACGATCTGTTTCAGAAATTCCTGCGTGCGCCCCAACCGATGCGCGTCGCGCCTGTGGACTTGCCAATCCATCCCAGCCTCCGCCTGCGTGATGTGGCGGCACCATAGCCAGCAGCGGGCCACGCGCAACGAAAAGCGACGCCATTGGGCGGGCAGGCACCGTTTAACATACGAGACATGAAAAAACTGGTAAGCACCATTCCTGCCACGGCGAGAAAACTAGCACGCAAGTATTAACGGAATACGGGGAAAAACCAGTCGATCACATCATCCGGCGGTTTCTGGCCATTCGCCGGGCGAACGCCTATAGTGCAACCAAATCCAACCGTAGGAAAGACACGCCCGTGCGCGATTTGAAAATCCCCGAACAGCGCCACCCGGAAAAGGCCCACCGCCCCGACAATGCCCAGCCGCGCAAGCCCGACTGGATTCGCGTCAAGGCGCCCACATCCGACGGCTATCGCAAGACCCACCAGATCATGCGCGAGCACAAGCTGGTCACCGTCTGCGAAGAGGCCGGTTGCCCAAATGCCGGCGAATGCTGGAGCCAGGGCCACGCCACCATGATGATCATGGGCGATATCTGCACGCGCGGCTGCACCTTCTGCAACATCGCCACCGGCCGGCCCGACGATCTGGACGTGTTCGAACCGGGCCGGGTGGCCGACGCGGTGCAGAAACTGGGGCTGAACCACGTGGTCATCACCAGCGTCGACCGTGACGACCTTGACGATGGCGGGGCCGAGCATTTCGCCATGACCATCCGCGCGATCCGCCAGCGCAGCCCCGGCACGACGATCGAGATCCTGACCCCCGATTTCCTGAAAGCCGCGCCCGGCGCGCTGGAAACCGTGGTGGCGGCCAAGCCGGACGTGTTCAACCACAACCTGGAAACCGTGCCCGGCCTCTACCCCGAGGTGCGCCCCGGCGCGCGCTATTTCCACAGCCTGCGCCTGTTGCAGCGGGTCAAGGAACTGGACCCGGCGATGTTCACCAAGTCGGGCATCATGGTGGGCCTGGGCGAAGACAAGCAATCGGTGCACCAGGTGATGGACGACATGCGCGCCGCCGATATCGATTTCCTGACCATCGGCCAGTATCTGCAACCGACGCCGAAACACCACGCGGTAGACCGCTTTGTCACGCCCGAGGAATTCGCGGCCTATGAAAAGGCCGCTTATGGCAAGGGGTTCCTGATGGTGTCGGCCACGCCACTCACCCGCTCATCCTATCACGCGGGCGACGATTTCGCGCGGCTGCGGGAAAACCGCCTGAAAAGGCTGGGGCACGTGTGAGGGCGCTCATTTTTTCGGTGATGGTGGTTGCCACGCAGGTATCGGCGCAATCCCAGGCAGACCGGCAGCGGGTAAGCGATTTGGCCCAAGGCGCGGCAACCGCCCTTGCATCCGGAACTTCGGTCGATTTCTGGTTTCAGCACGGACACCCGGCGATCTTGGCACAGATTGCCGCCGATCTGGGGCTGACGTTGAATCAAGCCCGGAAGAAAGCGCAACGGGGCGAGGACCTGCAGAATAAGCTCTATCGGAAATCGAACGTGCGCGTTTGGCCCGAGCGGGCAAACTTCGGCACGGTCGGACCTTGGGATTGGGCCCTGGTGCCGCAGTTCGCAAGACTCCAGGCCCGGGGCGATGAAACCGTTTATTCCGAAATATGTAATTTCACGCTGTTCATCGGGCAGGATGACGCGTGGTATGTCGCCGGTCAGGTCGGGGGCGAACCACCGGCGTTGCTGCTGTCTGTGTTTCCTGAGCTTGACGCGATTCCGTTCGGGATGCCGCCTGACTGTTCAGCGTCGACAAGTTGAACCATCAGATGTTGGCGAAATCCGATTTTGGGCATAGGCTTTGACCACCCGAAACCTGGCGAGACTGTTTTGCTGACCGACCCTTACGGAAACCCGCTCCATACCCAAAGCCCGGCCGCCGTCGATGCGTATAATCAGGCGCTGGTGCTGTATCTCGACGCACTGCCGGGGGCCGAGGCGGCGTTGGATCGTGCGCTGGCGGCAGACCCCGATTTCGCGCTGGCCTGGGTGCTGAAGGCGCGCAACGCGCAGGTCTTTGCCCGGATGGACGAGGCGATGGCCAGCATCGCCAAGGCGCGGCAGGCGGGGCAGGGGCTAAGCGGGCAGGCGGCCGCCCATCTGGCCATCTTCGATCACCTGCTGTCGGGCCGCGTGCGCGAGGGATATGCCGCCGCGCGCGCGCATCTGCTGGATTACCCGCGCGACCCGCTGGTGGCGCAAAGCTGCCTGGGCGTGTTTTCCCTGATCGGGTTTTCCGGCGCCCCGGGCCGCGAGGCCGAGCATCTGGCCATGGCCGAGCAGCTGGCGCCCGCCTATGGGCAAGACGGCTGGTTTCTGGGGCAGTTCGCCTTTGCCCGGGTCGAGGTCGGCCAACTGGCCGAAGCCGAGCCGCTGATCGATGCGGCAATGGCGGCGCGCCCCCGCTCAGGCCACGGGGCGCATGTGCGCGCGCATCTGTTCTACGAGGCCGGGCAGACGCAGGCGGGCCGCGACTACCTCGCTGGCTGGATGGCTGACTATGACCGCACAGGCCTGATGCATGGGCATAACGCCTGGCACATCGCGCTGTGGTCGCTGGCGATGGGCGATGTCGCGGGCATGTGGGCCGTGGCCGACCGTGACCTGTCGGTGGCCCGCGAAGAGGTGCCGCCGCTGAACCTGCTGACCGATCTGGCCGCGCTGCTGTGGCGGGCCGAGATGGCGGGGGTCGCGGTATCGCCCGAACGCTGGGCGCAGGTGTCGGACTATGCCGCGCGCTGCTTTCCCGATCCGGCCCTAGGGTTCGCCGATATCCACGCAGCACTTGCCCATGCGATGGCGGGCCGTGATGAGGCCCTGCGCCGCATCATCGAAGCGCCCAAGGGCCCAGCGGCGGATCAGGTCGCGCCCTGTGCCCGCGCCTTCAGGGCGATGGCCACGCAGGATTGGGCCGGGGCCGAGGCGGCGATCCTGCCGGTTCTGGCCGATCACGCACGCCTTGGCGGCAGCCGGGCACAGCGGGACATGCTGGAATACACGCTGCTGACCGCCCTTGTGCGGCAGGGCAAAACCCCCGAGGCGCAGCGCCTGCTGGCCCTGCGCCGCCCGCTGACCGACAGCGCCCGCGCGGTGGCCGGGCTATAGTGCTTTCAGATAGGCCGCCACGGCGGCGCGGTCTTCGTCCGTCAGCTTGGAAAAGCTGGTGACGACCTTGGCCATCGACCCGCCGGCG
>JAASTF010000121.1 GCA_021767525.1 Paracoccaceae bacterium | reverse complement strand
GCTCATCCAGATGTCGTTGATGTCGTTGGGCGTCAGCTCGCCACCGCGGCGGGCCTCGTGCAGCTTGCATTCGAAATCGTAAAACGCGATCTGGCGGACCACGGTGTTGATCATGTCCTCGACCTTGCCGGCCAGCAGAACCTTGCGGGCTTTCTGATCGCCCGCCTTTTCCAGCATCTTGCGGAAGGTCAGCATTTCGCCGAAGACGCTGGCGGTTTCCGCCAGCGTCAGCGGGGTCGAAGACAGCATTTCGCCCTGTGCGGCGGCCAGGCGTTGGTGCACGCCGTGGCCCAATTCATGCGCCAAGGTCATAACATCGCGCGGTTTGCCCAGGTAGTTAAGCATCACGTAGGGATGCGCGTCGGTGACGGTGGGGTGGGCAAAGGCGCCGGGGGCCTTGCCGGGCTTTACCGCGGCGTCGATCCAGCCCTTGGTAAAGAAGGGCTCGGCCAGCTCGGCCATGCGCGGGTCGAACCCATCATAAGCCTCGGTCACGATGGCGCGGGCCTCGTCCCAGCCGACGGTCTTGGGGTCGTCCATCGGCAGGGGGGCGTTGCGATCCCAGACCTGCATCCGGTCGAGGCCCAGCCATTTGCGTTTCAGCTCGTAATAGCGGTGGCTGAGGCGCGGATACGCGTTGACCACGGCGTTGCGCAGCGCCTCGACCACCTCGGGCTCGACATCGTTCGACAGGTGGCGGGCGGTTTGCGGCGTGGGCATCTTGCGCCAGCGGTCGATCACCTCTTTTTCCTTGGCTTGCGTGTTGTGAACGCGGGCGAAGGTCTTGATATTGGCGCTGAAAACCTGGGCCAGCTCGCGCGCGGCGGCCTCGCGCTTGGCGCGGTCATGGTCGGTCAGCAGGTTCAATGTGCCCTCGATATTCAGGGGCTCGCCATCCACCTCGAAGCCGAGGCTGGCGATGGTTTCGTCGAACAATCGCTCCCACGCGTCGCCCACGACGCCCAGATCGTGCAGGAATTTCTCCAGCTCGTCGGAGAGCTGATAAGGTTTCATCGCGCGGATCCGGTCGAAAACCGCGCGGTATCGGCCCAGATCGGCATTTTCGTCCAGCATCGCGTCCAGTTTGGCATCGTCGATGCGGTTGAGTTCCAGCGTGAAGAACACAAGCGGCGTGGTGAAATTGGTGATCTTTTCCTGCGCGTCCGACAGGAATTTCGCGCGCCCCGGATCGGTCGTCAGCTGGTAATAGCGCAGGCCGGCGAAGGACATGATGCGCCCTGCGATGGCGCTGATTTTCTCGTTGCGATGCACGCAGGTCAGCAGGCCCTCGGCATCCAGATCGGCCAGCTTGCCCTCGTAATCGGCGGCGAAGGCGGCGCATTCGCCCTCCAGCCAGTCAAGATCCTTTTGCAGCTGCGGATCGTCCTCGCCCTTGTACAGATCGCTCAGATCCCATTCCGGCAGATCGCCAAGGTTGTCGGACCCGGCAGAGGCATTGGCGTCGCGGACGGGGAAGGGCAGGTGCAGCATGAGGCGTTCCTTTTGTCTAAGCGTTGACGTCAGACATATGGCGGGTGCGCGGCACTCTCAACCCTAGCCGTAGCGATCCAGCAGATCGTGAAGGTGGTCCAGCGTGTCGGCGTCGCTGATCGACAGGTCTTGCCGCCAGCGCGCCATGCGCGGAAACCGCAACGCCACGCCGGATTTGTGGCGCGGGCTGCGCTGGATACCTTCGAACGCAATCTCGAAAACGTGGTGCGGGGTGACCTGGCGAACCGGGCCGAAGCGTTCGGTCGTGTTCTTGCGCACCCATTGAGTGATCTGGCGAAACTCGGCATCGGTCAGGCCCGAGTAGGCCTTGGTAAAGGGCACCAGCGCGTTGCCGTCGCGCACGGCAAAGGTGAAATCGGTGAACAGGTTGGCGCGCCGCCCGTGGCCGGCCTGGGCATATATCATCACCGCGTCGATGGTCAGCGGATCGAGCTTCCATTTCCACCAATCGCCCTTTTTGCGGCCCACGAAATAGGGGCTTTCGCGGTGTTTCAGCATCAGCCCCTCAGAGCGGTGATCGCGCGCCTTGGCGCGGATCGCGGCCAGATCGTCCCAGCTGTTGGCGTGGATCAGGGGCGAGGCACGCACCGGCGCATCCTCGGGCAGAGCGGCCAGCAGCGCATCCAGCGTGGCGCGGCGCTGCGCCAGCGGCTGGTCGCGCATGTCCTGTCCCTGATGCTCCAGCAAGTCATAGGCCAGCAGGATCACCGGCGCCTCTTTCAGCAGCTTTTTCGGCACCGTCTTTCGCCCGATCCGCTTTTGCAGATCGTTAAAGGGCAGGGGCGCGGTTCCGTCCCAGGCAACGATCTCGCCATCCAGCACGGTGCCGGGGGGCAGGAAATCGGTGGCGCGGGCCAGTTCGGGAAAGCGGTCGGTCATCAACTCTTCGCCGCGCGACCAAGTGAAATGCTGCCCTTCGCGCAGGATCAGCTGGCCGCGGATACCATCCCACTTCCATTCCGCCTGCCAGTCGTCCAGCGACCCCAGGCTGTCGGGCGGGTCGTCCAGCTGATAGGCCAGCGCGAATGGGTAGGGGCGGGACAGGTCGGCGCTGGCATCCTCGGCCTCGATCAGGGCGTGCCAGGTGGTGCTGTCGGGGGTCCAGTCACCCATCAGGCGGTGGGCGATCTCGGCCTCGTCGCGGCCCACGGCCTGCGCCAGCGCGCGGGTCATCAGTTTCTGGCTGACACCGATGCGAAAGCCGCCCGTCAGCAGCTTGTTGAAGACCATCCGCTCGGTCTGGTCCAGGCCATCCCACAGGTCCAGGATCACGGGTTTGCGTTCGGATTCGTCCAACGCGGACAGGCTGCGCAGGCGGGCGATCATGTCGGTCAGGCTGTGGTCGTCGGCGCGGTTGGGCGGGGGCAGGACAAGGGCGATGGTTTCGGCCAGGTCGCCCACGATGGCGTAGGTATCTTCGAACAGCCACAAGGGGATGTCGGCCTGTTCCGCTGCCCATTCGCGCAGGCGCGTCGTATTGACCGCGCGTTTCGGGCGGCGGCCGGAAAACAGGGCGGCGGCCCACAGTTTGTCGCTGTCGGGCGCGGATTCAAAATAGGCGCGCAATATCTTGGTTTTGCGCAAGGTTTTGGTGGTCTGGTCCAGCTGGGTAAAGAGCGCGGCAAAGCGTTTCATGCGGCGTCCTCGGCCTCATCCTCGTCGGTGCCGAACTCTGTCGGGACGACCTGCGCGTTAAAGCCTGCCTCGTTCAGGTGGCGCGCGAAGATATCGGTGTAACCATGCGTAACATATATGTTTTCTGCGCCTGTTTCGGTGATGGCGCGATGCAGTTCGGGCCAGTCGGCGTGGTCCGAGACGACAAAGCCGCGATCCATCGCACGGCGGCGGCGCACGCCGCGCAGTTGCATCCAGCCGCTGGCAAAACCGGTGCTGGCCTGCCCGAACCGCCGCGCCCAGGAAGACCCGAACGCCGAGGGCGGCGCGATGACCAGCGCGCCCTTATGCCCCTTCACATCCAGGTCGGGCGTCACGCGGATGGTGTCGGGCAGCGGCAGGCCCTGGGCGCGCAGAACCTCGTTCACGTTCTCGACCGCGCCGTGGGTCAGGATGGGGCCGGGGCCGTCGCGCAGCATGTGCAGCAGGCGTTGCGCCTTGCCCAGCGAATAGGCGCCCAGCAGGCTGAACCGGCCTTCGTCGGCGTTGGCCTGCCACCAGTCCAAAATCTGTTGCGCGACAAGGGGTTGTGGCTGCCAGCGAAAGACGGGCAGGCCGAAGGTGCATTCGCTGATGAAGGAATGACAGCGCACGGGCGCAAACTCTTCGCACAGGCCATCGGGCCCCAGCTTGTAATCGCCCGAGACAACCCAGACCTCGCCGCCCACCTCGACCCGTATCTGAGCCGAGCCAGGCACATGGCCTGCCGGGTGAAAGCTGACCGTGGCATCGCCGATTTTCCTTTTTTCGCCATAGCTTATTGCCTCGGCCGTGATGTCGCCCAGGCGGTGGCGCATGACCGGCACGGTGCCGTGGGTGGCCAGGTAATGCCGGTGCCCCCAGCGCGCGTGATCGGCATGGGCATGGGTGATCAGCGCCCGATCCACGGGGCGCCAAGGGTCGATATAAAACTCTCCGGCAGGGCAGAAGATGCCCCGTTCGGTGAAATGCAGAACTGATGCACAAGTCATGCACAAATGATAGTGCAGCAACCCCGCAGCACCAGAGCTTGCCCTTTCCCGCGCCGCCGCTAGGGTGGCGGCCAAATGCAACAGGAGGGACAGCGATGAAATTCGTGCGTTATGGCGAGCGCGGGGCCGAGAAACCGGGCGTGATGGATGCGGCGGGGCAGTTGCGCGATCTGTCGGGCGTGGTGGATGATCTGGCTGGCGACGTGCTGGGCAACCTGCCGCAGGTCGACCCCGACACCCTGCCGCTGGTCGAGGGCGAGCCGCGCATCGGTGTGCCGGTGGGTAATATCGGCAAACTGGTGGCGATCGGCCTGAATTTCAGCGACCACGCCGCCGAGCTGAACGCCGAGCCGCCCGAAATGCCCATCGTGTTCATGAAGGCCAACAGCTGCATCAATGGCCCCTATGATCCGGTGATCCTGCCGCGCGCCTCGCACAAGGCGGATTGGGAGGTCGAACTTGGCATCGTGATCGGCAAGACCGCCAAATATGTCGACGAAGCCAGCGCGATGGATCACGTTGCCGGCTTTACCATCGTGAACGACGTGTCCGAGCGCGAGTTCCAGATGGAATGGGGCGGCCAGTGGACCAAGGGCAAAAGCTGCGACACGTTCGGGCCGGTCGGCCCCTGGCTGGTGACACCGGACGAGGTGGACGATGTGGACGCGCTGGCCATGTCATTGGAGGTGAACGGCGAGCGGATGCAGACCGGGAACACCTCTTACATGATCTTCAAGGTGCCGCATATCATCGCGCATCTCAGCCAGATCATGACGCTGCATCCGGGCGACGTGATCGCCACCGGCACGCCGCCGGGCGTGGGCATGGGGCACAAGCCGCAGAAGTTTTTGAAAGAGGGTGACGTGATGTCGGCCAGCATCGAAAAGCTGGGCGCGCAGCGTCAAAGGATCATGCGAGACGCCTGAGCGTCAGGCCACCGCGGCGCCTTTGCGCGGGGTCGCGTTGGCATTGAACAGGGCGGCGGCCCGGTCGAAGACACGGTTGCGGATCGCCGGCGCCTCCATCATCACCTCGTGCTCGGCGCCGTCGAGCATCACCAGCTCTCCGCCCGGCCAGCTGTCCATTCGCGCCGTGATGCGGGCAGGATCCACGATTTTCTCGGCCGTGCCCAGGAAGGTCACGCAAGGCAGATTGGGCGCGGGCATCCGCGCCAGGGCACGCATTTCAACCAGCGCCTTGTGCACCCAACGGATCGACGGGCCGCCCAGGCTGAGTTCGGGCTGCGCAGCGAGGTGACGGTGCATGTAGTCGAACATGTCCTGATCGGTGGTCAGCGGATTGCCCTTGAACGGATCGCTTGTGACCAGGTGGATCGGGCTGGTGCCGGGCGCCATCGCATTGCCCAGGTTCAGGCGCGACGCGCTCCATCCTAGGGCCCAGGCGACGGGGCGTCGCACTGGCGAGATGATGATGCCCCACATCGGTGCCGAAAAAACCGCCGAATTGACCGGCAGGCCGTTCATGAGCGCGCGCAGCCCGATGCAGCCGCCCATGGAATGCGCGATCAGGTGAAGCGGTTGCGGCAGATCCAGCCGCTCGACAGCGGCCAGAACGGCCTGAACGTCGCGTTGGTAATCGGCAAATTCCAGAACGTGGCCAACGGCCGCGTCCTCTAGCAGACGGTCGGCCAGGCCCTGGCCCCGCCAGTCGACCGCAACGGTCGCATAGCCGCGGCGTGCCAGGTCGGCGGCGGCGCGGCCGTATTTTTCGACATATTCGGTGCGTCCGGGAAACAGAAGAACGGTGCCCTTCGCGCCGTCGCAGGGCCAGACGCCCATGCGGATGCGCACATCGTCGGACGCGCGCACCCACCAGGCGGCCGCATTTTCGGGCCCTTCGGCCAGATCGTCGAAAAACGGGGCCGCGTCCATCACTTAGCTCAGGATCGAGCCGAGTTTCATCGCCATGCCCATGTCGCCATCGACGCTGAGCTTGCCCGACATGAAGGCCGCGGTGGGGTTCGTGTCACCCTCGAGCATCGACTGGAACGTGTCGGCATCGGCGGTCAGGGTCACGTCGGTTTCCTCGTCGCTGGCGCGGGCGCCGTCGCTGTCGATCACGACCGAGCCTTCGCCCTCGATCACGAACTTGGCGCTGCCGTCGAAATCCTCGCCGCTCAGCTTGTCGTTCAGGGCCGCAACGGCCTGGGTGATAACGTCGCTCATGGATCTCATCCTTTTTTGATCGACCGGGGGCTGGTCATGGCCCCGCGGCGCGTTAAACTCAACCTTGTTATGAGCATCCTGCGCCTCAATCTCAAACATATCCTTGCGGCAAGCGCGCTGACAGTGGCGTTTTCCATACCCTTGGCCGCGCAGCCCGCGGACCTGACGCAGCTATACGAGCGGCTGCAAGAGGCCGAGCCGACCGATTCGAAATCGATCACCCGCGAAATCCGGATGAAATGGGGGCAAAGCGGATCGGATTCGATGGATTTGCTGTTGCAGCGGGGCAAAGATGCGTTGGAACGGGGCGAACATATCGCCGCGATCGAGCATTTCGGCGCGGTGATCGACCATGCACCGGATTTCGCCGAGGCCTATCACGGGCGCGCCCAGGCCTATTTTGCCGAAGGGCTGGCCGGCCCCGCGCTGGCCGATCTGGAGCAGGCGCTGTTGTTGAACCCTCACCATTTCGACGCGCTTTACGGGTTGGCCACCGTGCTGGAGCAGCTGAACAAGCCTGAACTTGCCTACAAGACCTATGCGCTTGTCCTTACGATGCACCCGCATTACGACGAGGCCAAGGCAGCGCGCGCCCGTCTGGAAACCCAGGTCGAGGGCCGCGAACTCTGACAGGCGGGGGGCGACATGGCCCAAAACGCGCGGATATCGGCGGTTCTGGGGCCGACGAACACCGGCAAGACCCATTACGCAATCGACCGGATGCTGGGCTATCGCACGGGCATCATCGGCCTGCCTTTGCGTCTGTTGGCGCGCGAGGTCTACGACAAGATCGTGGCCCTGCGCGGCCCGTCCGTGGTGGCGCTGGTCACCGGCGAAGAGCGTATCGTGCCGGAGCGCGCGCAATACTGGGTCTGCACGGTCGAGGCGATGCCCGAGGGCATGGGCTGCGATTTCCTGGCGGTGGACGAAATCCAGCTATGCGCCGACCCCGAGCGCGGGCATGTGTTCACCGACCGGCTGCTGCGCGCGCGGGGGATGCAGGAAACGATTTTCCTGGGCTCGGACACGATGCGCCCGACCATCGCGGCCCTGGTGCCCGAGGCGCAGTTCATGCGCCGCGAGCGGATGTCGCAACTTTCGTATTTAGGTTCGAAAAAGATAAGTAGATTGCAGCCGCGCAGCGCGATTGTTGGATTTTCGGTTGAAAATGTATATGCGATTGCCGAGCTTTTGCGTCGCCAAAAGGGCGGTGCAGCTGTGGTGATGGGCGCGCTTTCGCCGCGCACGCGCAACTCGCAGGTGGATCTGTATCAAAACGGCGAGGTCGATTTCCTGGTGGCTACCGATGCCATCGGGATGGGCCTGAACCTGGATATCAACCACGTCGCCTTCTCGTCGCTGACCAAGTTCGACGGGCGGCGGATGCGGCAGCTGGCCCCGAACGAGCTGGCGCAGATCGCGGGCCGCGCGGGGCGGGGCATGTCGGATGGCACGTTCGGCGTGACGGGCGAGGCGCCGCCGATTGCCGACGAGGTGGCGCAGGCCATTTGCGACCACCGCTTTGCCCCCATTCGCAAGCTGCAATGGCGCAACGCGTCGCTGAATTACGGCTCGCCGCAGGGGCTGATCGCCTCGCTCGAGGAAAACCCGCGGGACGAGCTGCTGGTGCGCACCCGCGACAGCGACGACCTGCTGGCGCTGAAATCGCTGGCGGACTTGGGCGAGGTGCGGGCGCGCGCCAGCGATGCGCGCTCGGTCCGGTTGCTGTGGGATGTTTGCCGCATTCCCGATTTCCGCGGCATCAGCCATGCCGAACATGCCGGACTGCTGGAGCGCATTTTCGGCTTTCTGCACGAAAGCGGCCGGGTGCCCGATGATTGGCTGGCCCGACAAATTCGCAGAATCGATCGAACCGATGGCGACATTGATGCGTTGTCCAAGCGATTGGCGTATATCCGCACATGGACCTACGTTGCGCAGCGCAACGGCTGGGTCCATGATGAAAGCCATTGGCGCGGTGAAACCCGCGCGGTAGAAGACCGACTGTCAGATGCTCTTCATAATCGTCTGACACAAAGATTTGTGGATCGGCGCACCAGCGTGCTTTTGCGCCGGCTCAAGCAGAAGGAGGCCCTTTTGGCCGAAGTGAACGACAAGGGTGAAGTGACCGTCGAGGGCGAGTTCGTCGGTCGGTTGGAAGGGTTCCGGTTCCGCCAGGACAAGGACGCCACGGGCCAAGAGGCCAAGACGCTGCGCAGCGCGTCGTTGCAGGCGCTGGTGCCGCAGTTCCACCTGCGCGCCGACCGCTTTTACAACGCGCCCGATACCGAGATCGACTTTACCGAGCAGGG
>JAASTF010000120.1 GCA_021767525.1 Paracoccaceae bacterium | reverse complement strand
GGGCGTGTCGGCGGTTGGCCTGGCCGTTTATGCCGCCCTCGTCACCCCCGAGCACGCGCTGTTCCAGCGCCTGTGGCGCCCCGATTGGGAGGCGTTCGGCGCCGTTTTCCGCCTGGGCTGGCCCATCGGCATCACCAACCTGGCCGAGGTCGGGCTGTTCGCCGCCTCGTCATTGATGATGGGATGGCTGGGCACCTTGCCACTGGCCGCGCATGGCATCGCGCTGCAAATCACATCGGCCACGTTCATGGTGCATCTTGGCCTGTCGAACGCCGCCACGGTGCGGGCGGGCCGGGCGCTGGGCCGCGGCGATCTGCACGGACTGCGCCGCGGGGGCAAGGTGATCATCGCGTTGTCGGGGCTGATGGTTGCGCTGACCATCGCGCTGTTTTTGCTGGCGCCCGCGCCGCTGATGGGGCTGTTCCTGTCGCCCGACGACCCCGATCGCGCGGCGGTGGTGGCCATCGGTATCGGCCTTTTGGCGGCAGCCGCGCTGTTTCAACTGGTCGATGCGGCGCAGGTGATGGCGCTGGGCCTGCTGCGCGGGGTGCAGGACACCCGCGTGCCGATGGTGATCGCCACGCTGAGTTACTGGGCGGTGGGCGTGCCGATCAGCTATGTGCTGGGCTTTCCGCTGGGCATGGGCGGTGTCGGCGTATGGCTGGGCTTGGCCATCGGGCTGGCGCTGGCCGGCGTGTTCATGATGTGGCGGTTCTGGCGGGTCAGCCTGCCAGCCCTTTCGGCGCATCGGGCCGCCTGATCACCTTTGCGTGGTGCGGCTGGGCATGGTGGTTTGGCGGGCTATTCTCGCATTAGAACAGTATCTGCCGAAGGTTCCCCATGCCCCGCCTGTTGACCGCCCTTTCCGCCTTTTGCCTTGCCGCCCTGCCAGCTGTCGCCGCGGGCCCCGTGCCCTTCGGCGCGGGCTGGCAAGAGCAGACATTCTCACGCCTGGCCCCCAACAGCTACAGCTTTCAGGGCGAAACGCTGGCGCTGCGGTCCGAGGGGGCGGTGTCGCTGATCTGGCAGCGGCTGACGCCCGGCTTTCACGGGGCGCGGCAGGCCGATTGGCACTGGCAGGTGTCGCAGGGCACGCCGCCCACGGACCTGACGCAAAAGGGCGGGGATGACCGCAATATCGCGCTGTATTTCCTGTTTCTGCCGCAGGACAAGGCGCAGCGCGGCGGCGGCATGAGCAATATCCGCCGCCTGTTGCGCGACCGCGAGGCGCGGGTGCTGGTCTATGTCTGGGGTGGCGATCACGCCCGCAACCAGGTGCTGCCCAGCCCCTACCTCGGCAATCGCGGCAAGACGGTGGTGCTGCGCGGGGCCGGGACGGGGCGGCATTCGGAATCGGTGAACCTGGCTGCCGACCACGCCCGCGCCTTCGGCACAGCACCCGGTGCGCTGGTGGGGGTGGCGGTTTCGGCCGATAGCGACGACACCCAAAGCCGCATCGTCGCACAGCTCGAGGGGTTGCGCCTGCGCTAGGCCGCCGGTCAGTCGTTGGTGATGCCGCGCGCCGCCAGCATCCTGTCGGCCTTTTTGCGCACCAGGACGGTGCGCAGATCGTGCATCGCCAAAAGCAGCGCGTCGGTCACAAGCTCCAGCTGTTCCTCGGTGGCGCGGGCCTGGGCCCAATGGGTGGTCTGGTTCAGGTAATCCACCGCGCGAAAGATATCGTCGAGATCGCGCGCGGCCAGGGTACGCACCCGCTCGGCCATCCAGTCCTGGATCGCGGCCAGGTCTTCTTGCGTCAGGGCCCGGTCGCCGTGGGGCTTTATCTGCCCGTTGTTGATGTTGACGACGGCGATCTGGTCCATCTCGATCCGGCGTTGCCGGTTCTCGGTATCGACGCGGAACACGAAGGCACCGTTGTCGCGGACGCGAAAGTAATACGGGGGCAAATCGCCTGCCATCGTGATGCCTGCTCTTTCCAGCGTTTCGCTTGGATTATACCAAGCTGGCGCAAAAGTCGCCAATTCGTTTGCAGGCCTCGGCCAGTGCCTCGTCCGATGTGGCGTAGCTGATACGGAAACAGGGCGACAGGCCGAAGGCGGCCCCGAACACCACCGCCACGCCGGTCGCATCCAGCAGGGCGGTGGCAAAGGCCTCGTCGCTATCGATAACCGTTCCATCGGGGGCGGCCTTGCCGATCAGCCCGGCAATCGACGGATAGACGTAGAACGCGCCTTCGGGCCGGGGACAGGTGATGCCGGGGATCGCGTTCAGCGCATCCACCACCAGGTTGCGTCGGCGCGCGAAGGCGGTGTTGTTCTGCGCGATGAAATCATGCGGGCCTTTAAGCGCGGCCACCGCCGCCCATTGGCTGATCGAACAGGGGTTCGAGGTGGATTGCGACTGCACCTTGCGCATGGCGGCGATCAGCGGCTCGGGGCCCGCGGCATAGCCGATGCGCCAGCCCGTCATGCAATAGGCCTTTGACACGCCGTTGACCGTCAGGGTGCGGTCGTAAAGCTGCGGTTCGACCTGCGCCGGCGTGCAGAATTCGAACCCGTCATAGGCCAGGTGTTCATACATATCGTCGGTCAGCACATGCACATGCGGGTGGCGCAGCAAAACGTCGGTCAGCGCCTTCAGCTCGTCATGGCTATAACCCGCGCCGGTGGGGTTCGAGGGCGAGTTGAACAGGAACCACTTGGTGTTTCGCGTGATCGCGGCCTCAAGCTGCTGGGCGGTGATCTTGAACCGGTTTTCCAGCTGCGCCTCGATGAACACGGGTTGTCCGCCGGCCAGCAACACCATGTCGGGATAGCTGACCCAGTAGGGCGCGGGGATCACCACCTCGTCGCCCGGGTTCAGCGTGGCCATCAGGGCGTTATACAGCACCTGTTTGCCGCCGGTGCCCACGGTGACCTGCGACGGCGCGTAGGTCAGGCCGTTGTCGCGGGCGAACTTGTCGCAGATCGCCTGCTTCAGCTCGGGGATGCCATCGACCTGGGTGTACCGGGTATGGCCCGCCTCGATCGCGGCGATTCCAGCGGCGCGGATGTGTTCGGGCGTGTCGAAATCTGGTTCGCCCGCGCTAAGTCCGATGATGTCACGGCCCTGGGCCTTCAATTCCGCGGCCTTGTTCGACATTGCGATGGTGGGTGACGGTTTTACGCGAGAAAGCGTCTGTGACAGAAAGGACATGGGCCACCCCCGGTTTTAATCGCTGTTGCGTTGTCTTAGGCTTGGCCCGCTGGGCGATCAAGCGCGATCGGAGGAACGAAAAGAAATGGAACACACCGACACGACCGACTGGTATGGCCCCGAGGCCGCCACGTTCGGCGACCGGCTGGCCGCCGCGCGCGAAGCCGCCGGCATGAGCCAGAAACAATTGGCCAAGCGGATGGGTGTCAAGCTGAGCACGCTGCATGCCTGGGAAAACGACCTGAGCGAGCCGCGCGCCAACCGTCTTTCGATGATGGCGGGCATCCTGAATGTCTCGATCATGTGGCTGCTGATGGGCGAGGGCGACGGCATTTCAGGCCCCGAGGACGAAGAGACGATTGCGCCCGCGGTCAATGACCTGCTGGTGGAAATCCGTGACCTCAAGACGCAGATCGCCGCCTCGGCCGACCGGTTGGGACGGCTGGAAAAGAAGTTGCGCCTGACGCTGAAATCCGGCACCTGACGGGATATGACAGAAGCACACGACATTCGTCTGAAACGGCTGCGCATGCGCTCGATGCGGCGCGGTACGAAAGAAATGGACATGATCCTGATCCGCTATTCCGAGGCGCGGCTTGACGCGCTGTCCGAGGCAGAGCTGGACGGGTACGAGGCGCTTTTGTCGGAAAACGACCAGGATCTTTATCAATGGGTGTCGGGCCAGGTGGCCCCGCCCCAGCCCTTCGCCGCGCTGATCGGCGACATCCGCCAAACCATCGGAAACGCGGAATAATTCGGATTTTACGAACCCTTTTCGGGGTTTAACCGATTATTCGCGTTTATGCGCCAGTGTCCTGTCCCGAGCAGTCACGGACGGAGACACGGACACATGAGTATGCACAGCAGGTTGCCCGCGGCGGGCCAACAGGGGTTCATGGCGGGCTATCTTGAGGCCCTTGCCCTGGTGGAACGGCTGCATCGCCTGCTGCTCGATGTCATCAAGGACGAGTTCGAGCGGTTGGGCGTTCTGGACATCAACGCGGTTCAGGCGCTGTTGCTGTTCAATATCGGCGACAACGAGGTGACGGCCGGTGAATTGAAAAGCCGCGGCTATTACCAGGGCAGCAATGTCAGCTATAACCTGAAAAAGCTGGTCGAAATGGGGTATATGCACCATCAGCGCTGCGAGGTCGACCGCCGGTCGGTGCGGGTGCGGCTGACGCAAAAGGGCCGCGATATCCGCGACATCGTGGGCGAGCTGTTTGCCCGCCATGCCGAGGGCTTGCAGGAAAAGGGTGTTCTGGGCGCCGATGGCATCGACGAGATCACCCACGCCCTGCGCCGCGTCGAACGCTATTGGAGCGATCAGATCCGCTATATCTACTGAGGCAGCGAAAACAGGCGTGGACGGGCCGGGGGGCTGGCCCGTCCGACATGCAAACTCAGCTCGCGCTGCAGCTTCAACTCCATCGCGCGCTGGTAATCTTCGAACCCGTCGGCGCGTATGACAAAGGCGCCGGGGCCGCGGATCACCTCGGTTCGGTAATGGCTCACCAGGTCGCCGGTTTCGGCATGATCCACGGCCGGTTCGTCCACCACGATGGCCAGCCCGTTGACCGTGACACCGGCCAGGGCGCCTGCCTGGTACACCTCGCGCGGCCAGGGTCCATCGTTCTGCACCCCGTCGCCCGATACGTCCAGAACCCGGTGGTCGCAGGGCGGGGCCTGGCGAAAGCGCGTGTCGGCATATTCCAGCATCCGGCCGATTGCCGTGGCGAAGGCATCGTAGGATCGGCGGCTGCCGGCGATGGCACCTGCTGCACGGGCCATGCTGTCGCGGCTGTCCAGGATGGTCCAGTCCAGCAGAACGTCCTGCTGCACGCGCCCGCTCCACTCGATCACCGACAGGGCCACGCTCTGCCCCGGCACCGACAGCACCGCATCGACAACCGCGGGCGCCATCAATGCCGCGGCCAGGCCCCGCCGCTGCAACCCGTCTTCGCGCGCATCGACCGAGGACGAGATATCAAGCGCCAGCATCAGGGCCAGCCGACACCCCGCCTCGGCCCAGCCGGGCCAGGCCGACAGCACCAGCGCGGCCCCTGCCGCCTTTACCAATGGCCGGTGTTTTCCATGCTGGCCCAGGGTTCGGCCGGGGGCAGCGGATCGCCCATCTGCAACAGCTCGATCGAGATGTTGTCGGGGCTGCGCACAAAGGCCATGCGCCCATCGCGCGGCGGGCGGTTGATCGTCACGCCGTTATCCATCAGGTGCTGGCACATGTCATAGATATTCTCGACCGCATAGGCGACATGACCGAAATGGCGGCTGTCGCTGGGCAGCCCGTCGTCGCCATCCCAGTTATAGGTTAGCTCGATCGGGCATTCCTCTTGGCCCTCGGGCGCCATGAAGATCAGGCTGAACCGACCTTCCTCGCTGTCGTAATGGCGCGTCTTTTTCAGGCCCAGAAGCTCGTAGAACTTCATGCTTTCGTCCAGGTCCTTCACGCGCACCATCGTGTGCAGATACTTGATTTTCACCGTGCTCTCCCTCGCATCTGGCTGGTCAGAATTTCGACTCGATGCCAAATGATAGCGCGGTCGAGCTGGTTTCAAAGCGGCTGATATTCGAGCGCGTGCGCTGCGCGATCACGCTGACGCGCGGCACGAAACCGGCATAGTCGATTTCGCTGAAGGTCACGTCGAGCGAGGCGAAAACCGCATCGTCCTGGCGGCCCCCGGGAATCGCTGAAAACCCCACGAAATAGGTGGGAAAATCGGTGTCGCGTGCGCCCAGCGTCACGCGCAGATCCACCGGGGCGACGGCCTGGCCGAAATCATAGCTGACGAAGGCGGTGGTATGGGTCGCGGTGATGTTGCCGCGGTCGCTGTCGGCATGATCCAGCACGAGGCCCAGGCCCAGGCGCGACTCGTTGGGCAGCCTGAGGGCATAGTCGCCGCGAATCTGCACATGATCCGAGCGCGGATTGGCCGCGTCGGCGTCGTCGCGCAATTCGTATTCTGCTCGCAGGCGCAGGCTGGATCGATCAGACAAAGCAAACGACCGGCTGGCCGCCAGCTTGGCATAGCGATAAGACACATCGCCGCCGAACCACACCTGCCCGATCGCGCCCGACAGGCCATAGGCGCCACGCTTGTCCGCATCGGCCCCGACCGCGCCCCGGTGGTCAAACCCGATCTCGGCCAGGGTGCTGGACAAATCCTTGCCGCTCAGGTCGGGCGCGGCGGCGCGCGCCTCGGACGACAGGCGCACGCGCTTGGTGCTGACCTGCCCGGTCAGGCGCGTCACCGACCGTTCGGACTGGCGCAACCGATAGCTGCTGTTCGCCTCAAGCCGCAGAACGGTGCCCGACAGGGCCATCGCATCGGGCGAGTGGATGCCATACCAGGGCAGGCCGTCGACGATGAAATACGGGTTGTCGCTGCCCGAATTCACGTTGTCCGACGGTTGCAGGGTAAAGCGCAGGTTGGTGTTCCACGGGTTGGCATGGCGAACGCGGCGGAAATCGGAAACGGCCTGGTCCTTCAACGCCTGGGTCGGCGCTGGATCCATCGAGCGGCGCAGCCAATATTGCGACAGACCGTATCGCCCGTCGGCATAGGCCATGCCCGCCGCCATCTGCGCGGCCATGAAGCGGTCCTTGGGCGCGGTGCTGGCGCGAAAGGCGCGGGCGGCGGCGCGGCGGCCGGCGCCGTGCTGACCCTGAACCTCAAGCGCCTTGGCCAGAACGAACAGGGCGAACGTGTCGTTCGGGTCGGCCTGCAACAGCCCGCGCGCCATCAGGACGGCGGTTTTCGCATCGCCCTTGTCCAGCGCCTGCCGGGCCACCACGCGGGCCTGGCCCAACGAAAGCGAGACGGCGCGGGGCGGATCATCCGCCCGCGCCGGTCCCAGGGGCGCGCACAGCGCCAGCCCCAGCGCGATTGCAAGGGTCAGGCCCCGTTTACGGCCCGTCAGGGCGCACCTGGTCGCAGATGGTGGCATTTGCATCCGGGGTTCCGCATTGATCCAGAACGAAGATGCCGTATTCCTCTTCGCCGTCGAAATACGGGTTGCTTTCACCGTCGAACTCTTCCAGCCGCACGCCTCCGGCCACGCCTTCCGAGTTCGGGCCGCCAAAGATGCCCGCGTAATCGCCGATATCCCGGTCAAGAACGTTTTCGAATTCTATCTGCGTGCCCGAGAACCGTCCATCGTCGGAGATGTCCGTTGCGATCAGCACGATATCGGGCAACACGTAGCCAGGGAAACCTTGGAATTCGCGCTCGTAGATGGCGCCGTTCACCGTGTTGTCGGCGAAGTCGGCGTTCAACAGGATGTTGCCCTCGACAATCACCGGAGAGCCGGGAACCAGCACCGGGCGCGTGCCGGGATCCGCCGGAATGACCAATCCGCTGCCATTGTCCTGGATATTCGTCAGCCCGACATAGCGACCGGCAAAGGTGACCAGCCCCTGGTTGTTGTCGGAAACGGGCGGCGCTTCGAAGCCGCCGTCGCGTTCATAGACGGCGCCGCCGAAATACCGGTTGAACTGTCCGCCGGTCACGGCCAGTGCCGCGCGCACATCGCCGGAATTGCCGGATTCGCGGCCAAAGCCGATGGCCGGCCGGTCCAGCGCGTCGCTTTGCGTGAAATAGCCCTGGTAGGCGACGTTGCCATCCTCGTCCAGCACATCAAGCGCGGGGGCGCGGGTGTAGGTGGCCGAATAATCGGTGTTGTCCAGCGACACGCCCGACACCGTCAGGGTCTGGCTGTCCGAGTCAAAAGTGATGGTGTCCACGTCACCCCGGATCGAGGTGGGGATTTCGGCGCTGTTTTCGCCGCTGCCGTCGTCGCCGATGGTTTCGCCGCTGTCGAAGGGGTTGGTGCCGTCGCCACCGCATGCAGCCACGGCAAGCGCCGCCATCAGCGTAAACGCGTAAGGTTTCATGTGCCTGTCCTCATCTCATGGCGCGCCTGCAATCCATGCCGCAGGCGTCATTTGGTGACCAAAGTCACGAAACCATCCGGAAAAGTCAACGATTTAAAGCGCGCCGTTAAAGCGATTGGCCAAAACCGCGACCATTCTGCAACCCACGCGATATAGGCTTTTTCGCAGGTCATTCCGCAAGATATAGTGGCCCAGCGACTCGCACCGGACCAGAAAGGATATGCCATGACGCTTTCGCCCGATCAGCAGGCCGAAATTGACGAGCAGCGCGCCAACGCCCAGCCCACGCTGCGCGCGGTGGCGCCGGGGATGGAAAAGCACCTGTATTCCGCGATCCCGGTGCTGGATCACGGCTTTGTCCGGGTGATTGACTATATGGGCGACGACGCGGCGATCTGCCAGGCGGCGCGGGTGAGTTACGGCAAGGGCACCAAGAGCGTGCAGAACGACGAGGGGCTGATCCGCTACCTGATGCGGCACTGGCACTCGACCCCGTTCGAGATGTGCGAGATCAAGCTGCATGTCAAACTGCCGGTGTTCGTGGCGCGGCAGTGGATCCGGCACCGCACCGCCAACATCAACGAATATTCCGCCCGCTATTCGATCCTGGACCGCGAGTTCTATATTCCCGCCCCCGAGGCGCT
>JAASTF010000119.1 GCA_021767525.1 Paracoccaceae bacterium | reverse complement strand
TTGGCAAGATGAAGAGGACGGCGTGAGCGACAGGCTGACCGCGCGCTTTTGGGTCGACGCCTACCTGGCGCGGCTGCGGCTGATGGATATCCCGGCCTTTGTCGTGGCGCATGGCGACGACACGGCCGGCGCGGTGATGGTCAAGCTGAACACGCTGGACGGGCAGGCGCGGCTGTTTCACCGCACTTTTGACCTGGGCACCGGCGCGCGCGTGTGGGACGTGCTGGCCGAAGGCGACGAGCGGGCGGTGGACGACACGCTGACCCGCCAGCGCGGCACCGATCCCGACCTTTGGGTGATCGAGGTCGAGGATCGCGCCGGCCGTCACCTGCTGGATGCCGAGGGGCTGACCTGACCCCTTGTTATTCGCCCCTGCGCGCGGAATGATCCCGGCATGGAATGGCGCGATCAGGGCATATTGCTGCACAGCCGCAGGCATGGCGAAACCAGCGCCATCATCGAGGTGTTCACGCCCCGGCATGGCCGCCACGCGGGCGTGGTGCGCGGCGGGGCGGGGCGGCGCATGGCACCGATACTGCAACCGGGCGCGCAGCTGGATGTAACCTGGCGCGCGCGGCTTGAGGATCATATCGGCGCCTACACGGTCGAACCCATACGCAGCCGGGCCGAGGCGATGGGCAACCGCCTGATGCTCGCGGGGCTGAACGCGGTGGTGGCGCTGCTGCATTTCGCCCTGCCCGAGCGCGAGGCGCATGGCGCGCTTTACCGCCATTCCGAGAACCTGCTGGACCTGTTGGGCCAGCCCGACCTGTGGCCGCTGGCCTATCTGAGATGGGAACTGACCCTGCTGGAAGAGTTGGGATACGGCCTGGATCTGACGCAATGCGCCGTCACCGGGGCGCGCGAGGGGCTGGTTTATGTCTCGCCCAAAAGCGGGCGGGCGGTTTCGGTGCAAGGCGCGGGAGACTGGGCCGACCGGCTGTTGCCGCTGCCGCAATGCCTGCTGGGCCAGGGCGGGGCCGAAGACGCCGAGATCGCCGAAGCGCTGGGGGTGACGGGCTATTTCCTGTCGAACCACATGGCCGCCGACATGGGCAACGCGCCCTTGCCCGAGGCGCGGCATCGCTTTGTCGATGCGCTGGCGCGGCGGGCCGCGCGGGGTTAGCGCAGCGCCAGCACCAGGTCGACCAGCGTGCCCATCGGATCGCCGTCAATCTTGCGCGGCAGGCCATGCGCGGCGGCCAGGATCAGCTGGGCAATTTCGCTGTTCGACACGCCGATACGGCTGAGCAGGGCCGATATCGCCTGCAACCGCGCGGCATCGACCGCGCTGACGGCCCGCGCGGCGCCTGCATCCGACAGGGCCCAGCCACGCATTGCCGGTTCGGCCTGTGCATAAAGATCGTCATCGGGCGGGGCGGCCAGCCTTTGCGCCATCGCGCGCAAGGCGGCTGTGTGGGTTGCGGCGTCTTCGATCGCGTCGAAAAGCGCGGTGTTCGCATTCTCTGCCCAGGCGCTGGCCACGGCCTCGTGCAGCGCGGGCACCTCCGCGAAATGCCAATAGAACGACCCCTTGGTGGTGCCAAGAGCACGCGCCATCGGCTCGGCCTTGAGCGCGTCGGGCCCGTTCTGGGCCAGGGCGCGCAGCCCGGCTGCGATCCAATCGGTTTTCCTGAGGCGGGCCATGCCAGTCGTATCACTTGTCCAAATCCGCCCCACGCATACTGCGGGTGGCGTCAGAGGTCCAATGCAATCACGCCACCTGGCCGGGAGGCGCGGGATTTGCACAAAATCATGGCGGTTTCGCGCTGTGCCGCCGACAGAACGAAATCGCGATGCTCGACCTCGCCCGACAGAACGTCGCATTTGCAGACGCCGCACAGGCCATCGGCGCATTTCACATCCACATGCACGCCTGCTGCGGCCAGCGCGTCGGTCGCGGCCTGATCGGCGAGCACGGTAATCTTGCGCCCGTCGCGCAGGCGCAGGGTGAAGGGGTGATTTTCGTAGTCGGGCTCGTCGGGGACCGAGAAATATTCAAGATGCCGCGCATTTTCGGGGAAACCGCCCTGCGCCGCGGCCTGCATCACCGCGTCCATGTAGCGATTGGGCCCGCAGGTATAGACATGCCAGCCAGGTTTATAGCCCGACAGGATCGCGGCCAGGTCGGCGCGGGTGCCTTCGTCGCTGAAATGCAGGTGCACGCGGTCGGCCCAGGGGGCCGCGGCCAGGTCATTCAGATAGGCCGCAGCAGCGCGGCTGGCGCAGGAGTAATGCAGCACGAAATCCCGCCCCAGCGCGTGCAGGCGGTGGGCAAAGGCGATCATCGGCGTGATGCCGATGCCGCCACCCATCAGAAAGGTCTTTTCCGCATCCTCGACCAGGCCGAAATGGTTGATCGGTTTCGACACGAACACGCGCCGCCCCGGCGTGAAAATCCGGTGCAGCATGGCCGAACCGCCGCGGCCGGCATCCTCTCGCAAAACGCCGATCTCGTAGCGTATGCGGTCGGCCGGATCGCCGGACATCGAATATTGCCGCAGGTATTCGGGCGTCACCAGCACGTCCAGATGCGCGCCCGCTGTCCATGCCGGCAGGGGGGCGCCATTTGGCGCGGTGAAGGTGTATTTCGTGATCTCGGGCGTCATCGGCTGCACATCCGACAGCGTGACGCGCAGCACCGGCGCATCGCCCGGCACGGTGTAGCGGTGGATATGCGCGGTGTCACCCCGGGCGGAGCGGGCGCGATAATCATCCGCTGTCAGCATCGCCTTGTAGGCGGCGATCCCGGCCTCGCGGTCCATCGCGAAAGGGTAGGGCCAGGGCCAGGGCGCCAGCGGCGCGGGATAAACGGCAAGTGTCTGATCCTCATACCGCAAATCCAGGTCTTTTTGCAGGTCGCGGCGGTTCACCGGGTCGTCGGGCGCAGCATAGCTGCCATCGTCTTTCAACTCGATATCCCACCACCATTTCTTGGTGTCGTTCAGCCCGCCATTGCCCACGGCATCGTCCAGCCGCGCCAATACCGGCGCGGCTGCGGGGATGTGCATCGCGGCCCAGCGGAACGGCGCCTCTGCAAACAGGCCCTCAAGGTTCCAGGGGCAGGTTTTCATGCAGCGCCCGCACATCGAGCCGCCCGTCGTGGTGATGCGATAGGTGGCGCAGCGCTGGCTGTCGGATTTCCAGATCTCGTAGCCGTTGAACATCAGCTTCGGCCCGGCGGTGATCGCGCCCGACGGGCATTCGCGGGCGCATTTGTTGCACGCCTCGCAAAACCGTTGCAGGCCGAAATCGATGGGCCGGTCATGGCTGATCGGCATGTCGGTGGTCACCGCACCGGATTTCAGGCGGGGGCCAAGAAAGGGGTTCAGGATAACCTCGCCAATCCGGCTGACCTCGCCCAGGCCAGACAGCAGCAGCAGGGGCGGTTGCAGCACCTCGCCATCCATCACGGTGTGCGATTTCGCGGAATAGCCAAGGTTGCGGATTTGCTGTGCGATCACGCTGCCCAGGATGGAAAAGCGCAGGTAAGCGCGCATGGATTGCGCGACCGAGATCCAGTCGTCACCCGACGCGCCCTCCATCGTTTCATAGCCCTGGTCGACGATCATCGAAATCGCCTGGTCATGGGGCGGGATCAGCGGGTCGCCAAGCGCGTCATGCGAATACCACGCCCAGTCGGGGCAGCGCGACAGGCCCACCGCATCCATCCCCAGAAAGTAACTGGCGGCTTTCAGGTTGGCGGCATTCCGCGCGGGATCGGTCGCCGGGCGTTCGGCGGCGGGTTCGCCGTCTTGCAGCAGAACGAAGGCCCCCAGCGCCCGCCGCTGTGCCAGCGAAGGCGCTTGCCGGCGCACATACAACCCGCCGCCCGCGCCCTTTTGCAGCGCAGGCCCCATGTCGCCGAATTGCGCGCGGGCGAACATGTCGGTGCGCTTGGGCACCCGGGCGACGTTCGGTTCGTCGATATAGGTGGTCGGGGTGTCGACCCGTTTCAGCGTTTCGAAAGGGTGCGGGCCATCGGCGAAATCGCGGCTGGCATAGGGGTCGGCGGTGCGGCCTGTCTTGGCGGTGTGGCCGGTGCCCAGCTGCCAGCCGGGGCCGCGCAGCCAGTACCACGGTTGGTCCGCCATGGGCGCCAGCGGCTGATCTGTGGCCAGTTCCATGTCGGTCGTCACAACCGCCATACCATAGCGTTGCCCCAGCCAGGGCGCAGCCAGATCGGCATCGACCAACCCCGCCGCCACGGCCAACCGGTTCAGGCACACATCTGCTGCCGCCCCGGAATGGGCGCGGGCATCCCAGCCCAGAACGCGGATGTAATTGGCCAGCACCGTCGCGGTTTCCGCCCCACGCAGGCAGGCGCGCTGCGCCTGCGCATCCATTATCCAGTCGCTGCCCGGCTCATCCACGCGCGGGTCGCGCGGATAGGCGTAAAGCAGCACAAGCGCGTGCGTGTGGTGCCTGATGGGGGCGGGCGGGGTTTCGACGCTGTCGCGCAGTTCGGCCATGATCTGGTCGATGCCGGCGGCCAGCGTCTTGGTCTGTTCGGTGCGCAGCCGTTGGATCAGGGGCGGAATGGCCGGGTTTTCGACCGGCGTTTCCAGCCACGCCGTATCGGGGATTCGCGCCACGCCCGCCATGTCGGCGTCGCAGAAATGGGCAAAGGATTTCAGGTGCCGCGCCCGTTCACCCGGGTCGGCGGGAATGTCGGACCGCGCCGGGTTGGCCGCTCCGCTGCGCAGAACGTCCAGCATGGCCTGCGCGTCGCGCATGGCGTTGACCAGGCTTTCCGGGGTTTCGGGCCGGTCGAACCCTACCGGCACGGCATGGGGCACCGCGCCCAGATCGGGCATCGGCCCGCGTTTCAGCCGGTCAACCGGGTAGGGGCCCAGATGCAGCGGGCGGTTGCGGGTGGAAAACAGGCGCATCGCCCCTCCGGTTCAGGTCAGGGGATCAGCCTGCCTTGCGGGGCCTGGCGGATCAAGCAAGCCCCGGTTGTTTCTTAGGCCACCACCTGCGGCAGCCGCTGTGCGGGCGGCGTGTTGCGGCTGCGCTCGGATCGCACGATACCGTCGATGATCGTCATGCCCACGCCCGGCAGGTTGCCCAGCTGCACCGACTC
Organism: Paracoccaceae bacterium; assembly: GCA_021767525.1. Classification (GTDB taxonomy): domain Bacteria; phylum Pseudomonadota; class Alphaproteobacteria; order Rhodobacterales; family Rhodobacteraceae; genus Lutimaribacter. The sequence continues at coordinate 3,686 of JAASTF010000119.1, read as the reverse complement.
CAGCATGTGCTTGCCCGGCGCGTGCTGCGCTTGGTCCATCAGCACAAAATCTGCGGCGCACCCGGCCTCGATGAGGCCCACATCCAGGTTGCGCCGCCGCGCGGTGTTGCCATTGGCAAAGCAGAACGCGACCTCGGCCGGGACATTCCCCAGCGCCGAGAGCATCGCCACCATGCGTAGGATGCCCAATGGCTGCACGCCCGAACCCGCTGGCCCGTCGGTGCCCAGGATCAGCTGGTCCATCTTGTCCAGCTCGCGCGCGGTGTTCAGCGTCAAAAGCGCGGCGCGCTCGTTGCCGTTATGCACGATTTCCAGCGCCGCCTTGCAGTTTTCGCAGATACACACGATCTGGTCGTCGGGCAGGGCGGAATGCCCGCCGTTGATATGGCCCACGACATCCGTGCCGGTTTCAAGCACCATGTCGGCATCGATCAGGCCCGAGCCGGGGATCGACGGCCCGCCGGTGTGGATCGTGCTTTGCATGCCGTATTTGCGCGCCCAGCCGATCATCTGGTTGGCGGTCTTGCCGTCCTTGACCGTGCCAAGCCCCACCTCGCCGATCAGGCGCACACCGGCATCGGCCATCTGTTTGAAATGGTCCTCTTCCAACCCCTGCTGCAACAGCGGCGCGCCGGCATGCACCTTCATGCCAGAGGGGCGCAAATTGTCGTACCAACGCTGCGCCGCAATCGCCATCGCCACGGTGCCCACTGGGTCATTCGGGCGGCCGGGCATATGCACCTCGCCGGCCGAGATCATGGTGGTCACGCCGCCATGCAAGGTGCTGTCGATCCAGTGCAGCTGTTGCTGGCGCGGGGTGTAGTCGCCCACCACCGGGTGCACGTGGCTGTCGATCAGGCCCGGCGCCAGCGTCACGCCATTGGCATCGACCGTCGTGGTCGCGCCGCTGGTGTCCATGTCGGCCTCGCGCCCCCATTCGGAAATGCGCCCGTCGATGGCGATCAGGCAATCGCCGTCGAAAATCGGCTCTTCCATCTTGCCCGACAGGATCAGGCCGATATTGCGAATGACAAGTTTCTGTGGCGTGTCGGACATCGGGCCGCTCCCTTGCGCTGAATTTCATTTGAACGCTAACAGAATCGTCAAACCGATCAAGACATCGCTTTTGCAAGTGCAGCATGGGCAAAAGCGTTTGACAGAATCCCTCGCTCGGCGCTTTCTTGTATGTGTGCAAATGAAATTGACAGGGTGGGCGCATGGGATTTCACCGACCTGACAGGATCGAGGACGCGCTGGCCGCCGTGGCCGCTGGCGCCTCGGTGATCGCGGGCGGCACGGATTGGTACCCGGCGCGCGGCGAGGGGCCGATGCCGATGGACGTGCTGGACATCACCCGCCTGCCGGGGATGCGTGGCATCACGCGCGATGACGCTGGCTGGCGCATCGGGGCGGCGACCACTTGGACAGACGTGGTGCGTGCCGATCTGCCGCCCTGTTTCGACGGGTTGAAACGCGCCGCGCGCGAGGTGGGCGGCCTGCAGATCCAGAATGCCGGCACGCTGGGCGGGAACCTGTGCAATGCCTCGCCCGCGGCCGACGGGATGCCGCCGCTGCTGACGCTGGATGCGCAGGTCGAGCTGGCCGGCCCCGATGGCCCGCGCCGGATGCCGCTGGCCGAGTTCGTCACCGGCCCGCGCCAGACCGCGCTGCGCCCCGGCGAGTTGCTGGTGGCGCTGCACACCCCCGACCCCGGTGCCGCGGCCGGTGGGTTCGTGAAACTGGGCGCGCGGAAATACCTGGTGATCTCCATCGCGATGGTGGCGGCGCTGGTCAGTGTGCGCGGGGGCCGGGTGGAATGGGCGCGGGTGGCGGTTGGCGCCTGTTCGCCCATCGCGCGGCGGCTGACTGCGCTGGAATCCGATCTGGCGGGCATGGCCATCGACGATCTCGCGGGCGCGGTGCGGCCCGATCATCTGGACGCGCTGTCACCCATTGGCGACGTGCGCGGCAGCGCCGAATACCGCCTGGACGCGGTGGCCGAGCTGGTGGGCCGCGCGCTGGTGCAAGCGGCAAGGGGGGCATGATGGACGATCAGGTGGCGATCACGCGCACGGGCTTTACGCTGAACGGGCGGGCGGTGTCGGTCGATGCCGACCCGGGCGAGCGTCTGTCGCTGTCCTTGCGCGAAAAGCTGGGCGCGCGCGATGTAAAGGTGGGGTGCAACGCGGGCGATTGCGGGGCCTGCACCGTGCTGGTGGATGGCGAGGCGGTTTGCGCCTGCTTGATGCCCACCGCCCGGGCCGAGGGCGCGCAGATCGACACGCTGACCGGGCTTGTCGCCAGCGACGAAGGCGCGCGGCTGGCCAAATCGTTCCACGCCCATCAGGCGGCGCAATGCGGCATTTGCACGCCGGGCATGATGGTCAGCGCAGTGGCCCTGCTGCGCCAGGTCGGCGCGCCCGACGCCGCACAGGTGCGCGATGCATTGGGTGGTGTTCTGTGCCGCTGCACGGGCTATGCCAAGATCGTCGATGCCATCGTGGCGGCAGGCCGGGGCGAGGTGGCCGACCCACCCGCCAGCGGTGCAGTGGGCACGTCGCTGACCCGGCTCGATGGTGCTGCCAAGGTCGACGGGCGCGAGGCGTTCGGCGACGACGTGGCGCCCGCGGGCGCGCTGGCCCTGCGCGTCATCCGTTCGCCCCACCATCACGCGCGGGTCAAACTGGGCGATCTGGATGCATTCCGCGCCGCGCACCCTTGGGTCGCGCTGGTACTGACAGCGGCGGACGTGCCGGGCGCCAACACCTATGGCGTGATCCCGGGGTTCGAGGATCAGCCCGTTTTCGCCGAAGGCTATGCCCGGTTCCGGGGCGAGCCGGTGGCCGCCATCGTCGGCCCGGCCGAGGCTTTGGCGCGCTTCGACACCGCCGATTTCCCCGTCACCTGGGCGCCGCTGCCGCCGATGCTGACGTTTGACGAGGCGATGGCCGAAGGCGCGCCCGAACTGCACAAGGGCCACGCGCAAAACGTGATGACCGGCGGTTTCGTGAAACATGGCGAGGCCGATGCCGCCCTGGCCCGCGCCGATGTCACCGTTTCGGGCGATTTCACCACCGCCTATGTCGAACACGCCTATATCGAGCCCGAGGCCGGCTTTGCCGAGGTGGTCGATGGCCGCGTGCATGTGCACGCCTGCACCCAGGCCCCGGTGATGGACCAGGAAATGCTGGCCAAGGCGCTGGCCCTGCCGATGGAGAAAATCCGCATCGTGCCCACCGCCACCGGCGGCGGCTTCGGCTCGAAACTCGACGTGTCGGTGCAGCCTTATCTGGCGCTGGCCGCGCTGAAGCTGGGGCAGCCGGTGCGCATGGCCTATAGCCGCGTGGAATCGATGCAATCGACCACAAAACGCCACCCCGCGCAGATCAGCCTGACGATCGGCGCGACCAAGGATGGCACCCTCTCGGGCATGCGGTTCGAGGGGCTGTTCAACACCGGCGCCTATGCGAGTTGGGGGCCGACGGTGGCGAACCGCGTGCCGATCCACGCCTCTGGCCCCTATCGCGTGGGCGATTACCTGGCCCGCGCGCGCGGCATCTACACCAACGGCCCGCCTGCGGGCGCGTTCCGCGGGTTCGGCGTGCCGCAATCGGCCATCGCGCAAGAGCTGTTGTTCGATGAACTGGCCGACCGGCTGGGGATCGACCCGCTGGAGTTCCGCCTGA
>JAASTF010000118.1 GCA_021767525.1 Paracoccaceae bacterium | reverse complement strand
GGCATGGACGAACTGAGCGAAGAGGACAAGCTGACCGTGGCCCGCGCCCGGAAAATCCAGCGTTTCCTGTCGCAGCCCTTCGACGTGGCAAAAGTGTTCACCGGCTCGGACGGTGTGCAGGTGCCGCTGGAAGACACGATCAGCTCGTTCAAGGCCGTTGTTGCCGGTGAATACGACCACCTGCCCGAAGGGGCATTCTACATGGTGGGCGGCATCGAGGACGTGAAGGCCAAAGCCGAAAAGATGGCTGCCGACGCCGCGTGATCCCAGACCAGACGGGGCGCTTGACCCACCAAGGCAAGCGCCCCGCTTCGGGACAACGCGCAAGGAGATAGAAGATGGCAGATACGATGCAATTCGACCTCGTCAGCCCGGAACGGCGCCTTGCGTCGCTTCAGGTTGCGGCGGTCAAGATCCCCGGCGCCGACGGCGATCTAACGGCGATGAAAGATCACGCGCCGCTGATCACCACCCTGCGCCCCGGCGTGCTGAGCGTCGAAGGCCCGGACGGCGAGGCCAAGTATGTCGTGACCGGCGGCTTCGCCGAGATCAACAGCGACGGCGCCACCATCCTGGCCGAACGTGCCGTGCCCTTCGAGGACATGACCGAAGAGGTTTATCACGACATGGTCAAATCCGCGCACGCGGCCCATGCCAAGGCGCGCGACACCTTCCAGAACGAGCCGGGCCCGGTGGATGACGCCGCCAAGCTGCTGGCCGACATGGTGGCGATGGGCGATCACATCGGGATTTCCCCGCCCAGCCTGTGACTGGCATGAAAACCCTCAAAACCCCTGCCCCGCGCGGGGGTTTTTTCTTGTCCACTCCAAAGTTTTGCCGGAATCATCCACTATGCCGCGCGTATGTGAGAGAATGGTAAGACGATGAAAAGACTGGCGACCCAGCGGATCGGCATCGACCAGGGCGACGATGTTCTGTTTTCCGATTACGAGGATGGCGGCGAGATGTGGACGGCCACCGGCCCGCGCGAACGCCGCAAGCAGATCCGTTTCAGCCAGCCCTATCGCGATACGCCGATCATTCATTGTTCGCTGACCATGTGGGATGTGGATCATGCCCATAACGTGCGTGCCGATGTCAGCGCCGAGAATGTCACCGTCGCCGGGTTCGACCTGGTGTTCCGCACCTGGGGCGATACGCGGGTGGCCCGGGCGCGTGTCGGATGGTTGGCGATCGGCGAAATCGGCTATGACGACGATTGGGAGCTGTACTAGACCCCATGACCGATACGCAGCCCCCGATCACCGACCCAAGGATTCAGGCTGCGTTCGACGCTTTCCCCGATGATCTGCGCAGGCCCTTGCTGCGCATCAGGGCGATGATCTTTGACCTGGCCGGCCCGGATATCGGCCCGGTTTGCGAGACGCTGAAATGGGGGCAACCCGCTTACCTGCCAAAGGCACCGCGCACCGGCACGGCCATCCGGCTGCATGCGCCGCGCACAGGCGGCTATGCGGTTCTTGTGCATTGCCAGACGACGCTGATACGCGACTTGCAAAACGTGTACGGCGGCCAGCTTGCATATGACGGCACGCGCGCGGTGGTGTTCGATGCGCAAACGCCGCCGCCCGAGGCGGCCCTTTCAATGCTGATCCGAGGCGCGCTGACCTATCACAAACGCTAAAAGTGTTCAGAGGATGCCCTCGTAGATCGGGCCAAGCGTTTCGGTTTCAAACAGCGACGACACGCTTGTGCCGTTCCAGATGTTCAGGATCGCCTGGGCGAACATCGGGGCGGTCGGCAGGATGCGGATATTCGACGCAGATTTGACCGCTTCGGTCGCTTCGATCGAATCCGTGATGACAAGCGATTTCATCACCGATTTGGTGATCCGTTCCACCGCCGGGCCGGACAACACGCCGTGGGTGATATAGCTGTGAACCTCGGTCGCGCCGTGCTCCATCAGCACCTCGGCGGCCTTGCACAAAGTGCCGGCGGTGTCGCAAATATCGTCGACGATGATGCAGCGCTTGCCTGCCACGTCACCGATTACCGTCATTTCGGCCACTTCGCCCGGCTTTTCGCGGCGCTTGTCGACGATCGACAGCGGCGCGTTGATCCGCTTGGCCAATTCGCGCGCACGCGCAACGCCGCCCACATCGGGGCTGACCACCATCACGTCGCCCAGCGTGTCCTTGAACTGGTGCAGGATATCCAGCGCGAAAATGGGCGAGGCATAAAGGTTGTCCACCGGAATGTCGAAAAAGCCCTGGATCTGCGCTGCGTGCAGATCCATCGTCAGCACCCGTTCGATACCCGCCTCGACCATCATGTTCGCCACCAGCTTGGCCGAAATCGGCGTCCGCGCCTTCGACCGGCGATCCTGCCGGGCATAGCCGAAATAGGGCACAACGGCGGTGATCCGCGCCGCCGACGACCGGCGCAGCGCATCCGATATGATCAGCAGCTCCATCAGGTTGTCATTGGCGGGGTTCGATGTGGGTTGGACGATGAACATGTCCTCGCCCCGGACGTTTTCATACACCTCGACAAAAATTTCCTGATCGTTGAACCGCTCGACCCGGGCATCGACCAGGCTTTGCGACATGCCGCGATGCATGGACATGCGGCGGGCGATGGCCTTGGCCAAGGGCAGGTTGGCATTGCCGGTGATAAGTTTGGGCTCGGTGATTGAGGGCATGGCAACGATTCCGGGAAAGCTGTGGATGACAGATTCGTGACGTTGACACTGCCTACCATCTGAATACGGTCGGGCAAACCTATGCATTGGGGGAGCCGCGCAAATGGCCCATATCGATTACTTTTTCTCGACGCTGTCGCCTTATTGCTACCTTGCAGGCACCCTGTTGGAAGAGATTGCCGCCCGTCACGACGCGACCATCGCTTACAAGCCCTTCGATCTGATCGCGGCCTTCCCGCGCACCGGCGGCCTGCCGGTCGATCAGCGCCATCCGTCGCGCACCGCCTATCGCGCGCAGGAACTGCCGCGCCAGGCGAAAAAGCGGGGGATGCCGTTGAATTTTCGCCCCGCGCATTTCCCGACGAATGCCGCGCCCTCGTCTTACGCGATCATCGCCGCGCAATCGGCGGGCGGTGGCGATCTGGGCGCGCTGGTGCATGGGCTGCTGCGCGCCGTCTGGGTCGAAGACAAGGACATCGCCCAGGACGACGTGATCCGCGATTGCCTGTCAGCGGCGGGGTTCGATCCCGGCCTGGCTGACAAGGGGCTGCTGGCGGGGGCCGAAACCTATGCCGCCAACCTGGAAGAGGCGGTCAGCCGCGGCGTCTTTGGCGCGCCTTTCTATATCACCGACAACGGCCAGATGTTCTGGGGACAGGACAGGCTGGATGACCTGGATGCGCACCTGGCGGGGGATCTTTGATGCCCACAGGTATGCGCGGCGGCGTTCAGACGCATTGGGTACAGATGGGTCATGGGCCGCGCAAGGCGCTGCTGCTGCATTGCTCGCTTGGCCATTCCGGCGGCTGGCGCGGCATGGCGGCCGAGCTGGACGACATGCTGGACATGACCGCCTTTGATCTGCCCGGTCACGGCAAAAGCGCAGATTGGGACGGGCAAAGCGATCTGCAAAGCCTGTCGATGGATATCGCGCTGGATTTCCTTGATCCCGAACAGCCGATGGACCTGATCGGTCACAGTTTCGGCGGCACCGTCGCCCTGCGCATCGCGGTGGAACGGCCCGAACTGGTGCGCAGCCTGGTGCTGATCGAGCCGGTGTTCTTTGCCGTCGCCATGCATGACCGCCCAGACCTGCACGCCAGTCACGAAACCGATCTGGGCGCCTATTACCGCGCGATGGAGGCGGGAGAGCTGGAAGAGGCGACGCGCATCTTTTCGGGCTTTTGGGGCGATGGTCGCGGCTGGGACGACATCCCCGAGCCGCAGCGCGCCGCCATGATAAAGCGTATTCGCCTGGTCCATGCGGGCCACCCGCAGATCTACGGCGACAAGGCCGGGATGCTGTCGAGCGGCGCGCTGGAGCGTATCGGCCACCCCACGCTGCTGATCGAAGGGGCCGACAGCCCGCGGTATATCGCGGCGATCAATGACGGGCTGATGGATCGGATGCGCCGGGCCGAACGCGCGGTGATCGACGGGGCAGGGCACATGGTGCCCATCACCCATCCGGTCGATGTGGCCGCACAGGTGCGCGGGTTCCTGGAAACCGTGCCCGAGGATGCACCAAGCCTGCCCTGACGCGGCCTACCCCTTGGCCAGCGCCACGAACTGGTCGATCTGCTCGGCGCTGATCGACCAATCGGCCACCAGCCGGCAGGGCAGCGGCTCGTCCGGGTCGCCGGTGTTCACGTCGCCATCCAGCACGTAATACATCGCACCAGCATCGCTTAGGCGTTTGTGCGCGGCGCGGGGCATATGGGCAAAGATCATGTTGGCCTGCGGGTCGTGCAGCATCTGCACCCCCGGCACACCCGCCAGACCATCGGCCAAGCGGCGACAATTGGCGTTGGCGGCACGGGCGCTGGTCAGCCACAGGTCGTCGGCCAGATACGCCTCCATCTGCGCAGAAAGATAGCGGTGCTTGGAAAACAGGTGCGCGCCGCGCTTGCGCCGCAGCTCGAACTCCCACGCCTTGTCGGGGTCAAAGAAAATCACCGCCTCGACACCGGGGCAGCCGTTCTTGGTGCCGCCGAAACTGACCGCGTCGATGCCGGCCTTCCATGTCATTTCGGCCGGGGTGCAGCCCAAGGCCACCAGCGCATTGGCAAAGCGCGCGCCGTCCATATGCGCCTTTTGCCCGAACTCGCGCGCGACAGCGGTCAGCGCGGACAGTTCATCCAGCGTATAAACCCGCCCCTTCTCGGTGACCTGCGTGATCGACACCGGCCCGCGCTGCGGCCCGTGCACGCCGCGCGTTTCCTCGGCCGCGAACGCGGCGCGCAGGGCGTCAGGCGTCATTTTGTCACTGTCACCCACCAGCGTCAGCTTGGCCCCGCCCATGTAGAATTCAGGCGCGTTGCACTCGTCCTCGTGGATATGCGCGACGGGCGAACAGAACACGGTTTGCCAGGGCTGGCACATGCAGGCCAGCGCCAGCGAGTTGGCCGCCGTGCCCGTGGCCACAAGGTGAACCGAGGCCCGGGGCGCCTCGAACAGATCGCGGATGCGGGCGGTCACGCGGGTCATGATGTCGTCGGCGCCATAGGGCAGGGCAAAGCCCTGGTTGGCATCCATCAACGCCTGCATGATGGCGGGGTGCGCGGGGCCTGCATTGTCAGAGGCAAAGAACATCAGGTCGGCTCCTCGATTATGTGGTCTTCCCAGTCGTCTTCGTCGATTTCGAACTCGGGCACGGTGCGGTTCTGCATCGACACGCCCGCGCCATGCACCGTGGCCGGATCGCCGGAAATCAGCGGGTGCCAGTTGAACAGGGGCTGGCCCTGCCACAGCAGCTTGTAGGCGCAGGTTTCGGGCATCCAGTACAGGTTGGCATCCATGTTCTGGGGTTTCAACACGATGCATTCCGGCACGAACTGGTGGCGGATGTCATACTGGCTGCACCGGCAGGTCGCATCGTCGAACAGCCGGCAGGCCACGTTGGTCAGCGCGACCTCGCCGCTGTCTTCGTCCTCCAGCTTGTTCATGCAGCATTTCCCGCAGCCATCGCAAAGCGCCTCCCACTCGGCCCGGGTCATGCGGGTCAGGGGCACGGTTTCCCAGAAACGCGGGCGCAGCTTGGTCATAGCGCGCCAAGAATGTCGCGCGCGCGGGTGCAATCGGCATCCATCTGCGCGATCAGCGCCTCGAGGCTGTCGAACTTTTCCTCGCCGCGCAGGAACTCGACCAGGCCCACCGACAACTCGGTGCCATACAGATCGCCAGAGAAATCGAAGATGAAGGTTTCCAGGTTGGGCCGCTCGCCGTTGAACATCGGCCGCACCCCGATCGAGGCCGCGCCGTGATAGCTGCCCTTGTGCGGCCCATCCAGCACGTCGACCAGCACGGCATAGACACCGAAATGCGGCGGGTGCAGCCCGTCGATCGACATGTTCGCCGTGGGATAGCCCAGCTGCCGGCCGCGCTGTTCGCCACCGATCACCTTGCCGTCGATCCGATGCCAATGGCCCAGCATTGCCGCGGCGTCGCGCGGGCGGCCCTCGGCCAGGGCGTTGCGGATCGCGGTGGATGACACCTCGCCCGTATCACCCTCCAACAGGGTGGCGATGGTCACGCCGAAACCCATTTCTTCGCCAAAGCTTTGCAGATCTTGGGCGTTGCCTGCGCGGCCCTTGCCGAAACAGAAATCCGCACCCACCACCACGTGACGCAGGCCAAGGCCCTTGTGGATCACGTCATGGGCAAACCCGCGCGGTGACAGCCCGGCCAGCGCGGCGTTGAAGTTCAGCTCGTACAGCCGCTCGACCCCCAGCTTTTGCAGGCGGTGCGCGCGCGCCTCGCGGCTCATCAGGCGAAAGGGCGGGGCGTCGGGGGCAAAATATTGGCGCGGGTGCGGCTCGAACGTCATGACGCCCAGCGGCGCGCCGATGGCATCGCCCGCGTTGCGCGCCAGGTCGATCACCGACTGGTGGCCAAGGTGCACACCGTCGAAATTGCCGATGGCCGCGCTGGCGCCCCGGTCGGTTTCGGCCACGAAGGTATAGTCGCGGATGATACGCATGGCGCAGGGTTAGCCGCGCCAAGCCCGCTGCGCAAGCGGGGAAGGCAGTGTCAGTCGAACTTGCCCGTCGGGGCCAGCACCGTCGCCTCGCCCACCAGCACCTTCTTGCCGTCGACAAGGCAGCGGGTTTCCAACTGCACCCGGCGCTTGGCGTAGTCGATGCCGATCACCTCGACCTCGGCCAGCACTGTGTCGCCGGGGCGGACGGGGCCCAGGAATTTCAGCGATTGGCCCATGTAGACGGTGCCATGCCCCGGCAGCTGTTCGCCGATCACGGCCGAGATCAGGCCTGCGGTCAGCATGCCGTGGGCAATCCGGCCTTCAAAGATCGTGTCGCGGGCATAATCGTCGTCCAGGTGCACGGGGTTCCGGTCGGTCGAGACCTGGGCGAACATTTCGATATCTTCGTCGGTGACGGTTTTGCGCAGGTGGCGCACCATCCCCATTTCGATTTCCTCGATCGTGATCGTTCCGCGCGGCAGGTTGTCCAACATCCGACCCTCCGTCTGGCCGTTAGAGTAATATTCGGACGGCTTGCCGCCCAATGTGGCAACTTTATTACTTTGCAAGCGCAGAAAAGCAAGGGCTAATTACATCAGCGCAACTGCCCGATCGCATAGGTCGGGGACGACATTTCCTTTTCAAGATAAGCATTTAGCGCCTCGGCGTCTGGCTGCTGCGACGTTTTGGTTTCCTGCCGCGCCAGGCCGCCGGTGATGAAGAGAGAATCGATATCCTCGCCCATCGCGCCCTGGATGTCGGTGGCGATGCCGTCGCCCACGGCCAGAATCGCCCCGTCGCGCACGTCGCGGCCCAGGGCGGCCAGGCGGCGGCGGGCCAGGTCGTAGATCGGCGGGTGTGGCTTGCCGAAATAGAGGCTTTCGCCGCCCATCTCGGTATAAAGCCGCGCCAGCGCACCGGCGCACCATTCGCGGTGTTCGCCGCGGTCGACGACGATATCGGGGTTGGCACAAAGCAGCTTCAGCCCCTTTTGCTTGGCATAAAGAAACTGCGGCCGGTTTTCATCAGGGTCGGCCATCGGGTCGAACGGGCCGCAGCAGACGATGCCCTCGGCCTCTTCCAGATCGACGAGTTGAATTTCGACCGGGTTTTCAATCAGTTGCATCGGCTCAAAAAAGCCTTCGTCGCGCTCCCATTCGCCCATGAACCAGACCTTTTGGCCCACCACGCCGCGATACATCGCGGCGCGCGCGCTGTCGCCGCTGGTGGCGATCGTGTCCCAGGCATCTTCGGGCACGCCGAACTTTTCCAGCTGTTCGCGCACGCCGTCGCGCGGTTTGGGCGAGTTGGTGACAAGCACCACGATGCCGCCTTTTTCCCGATACGCCTGCAGCGCCGAAACCGCCGAGGGAATCGCCCGCACGCCGTCATGCACGCAGCCCCACAGGTCGACGAACATGGCGTCGTAGCGGTCGGAAACATCGGCAAGCGTTTCGATGATTTCAGTCATTCCGGGCCCTTTCCTGGCGCTGTGAATCCCATGCACAACACATGCACAACCTGTATGTATCGCGCGTGCAGAAATGGCCACAGGGGGATAGGGCCGGTCAGGCGGCCTCGGCCAGCAGCGCCTGCAGGTCGAGCGGGGCGTTCATCATCTTCAGATCGCCGTTGGCGTCGCGGGGCCAGTCGGCCTGATCGCGGTCGCGGTAGATCTCGATCCCGTTGCCGTCGGGGTCGCGGAAATAGATCGCTTCGGACACGCCGTGATCGGCGGCACCTTCAATCTCGACCCCGGCCTTCAGCGCGCGGGCAAAGGCATCGGCCAGCGCGGCGCGGTCTGGATAGAGGAACGCGACATGGTAAAGGCCGGTGTGATGCGGCGCCGGCGGCGTGCCGCCCAGGCTTTCCCACGTGTTCAGGCCGATATGGTGGTGATAGCCGCCCGCCGACAGGAACGCGGCCTGCTGGCCGTAACGCTGCTGCACGTCGAACCCCATCACGTCGCGGTAAAAGGCGATGGCGCGGTCAAGGTCGGACACTTTCAGATGGACGTGGCCGATGCGGGTTTCGGGGTGGGTTTTGTTGGTCATGGGCTGTCTCCTTTGCGGTAGAGCATACCTTTGTGCGCTGGTGCGATAAATGGGCGGGATTGCACCTGATATGTGCGAAAATGCCGT
>JAASTF010000006.1 GCA_021767525.1 Paracoccaceae bacterium | reverse complement strand
TGACCGGCGGCCTGCGTGGCGTGGCGCGCGCGTTCGGTGCGCTCGCCGATTTCCTCGCGGATGCGCTCGGTGCGCGACGGCTGCTCGGATGCGCTCGGATCGTGGGCAAGCGGGTCGGTTTCAAAGGGGGCGTTGGTTGCCTTGGTGTTCATGGCGTTCTCCTTTCTCGTGGCCGGAACGGCCGGTATCGGGTTTGGTTCCCTGGTTTGCCGGATCACCGTTTTGCGATGTCCCGGCGCAGTTTGGAAAGCTCTTGAGCCAGCACCCTGTCGGCTCGTGCCATCAGAGCGTCACGGCGTTTCCCAAGCGTGCGGTCCTCGACGCGGGAATTGGGCAAAACCGCCGCGGCAAGCGCGCCCAAGCCAAAGGCCGCCGCACCGGCCAGAACGGGTTGCCGATGCATCATCTTGTGCGATGCGGGGACGGTTTGGTGCGCCTTGCGCTCGACCGCGTCCTGCGCATCGATTGCAGCCTCGCGTGCGGCGATCACCCGGCGGCGGGCGCCGTCAGGCAAACGGTCAAGCCCGTGCGACACGCGCCGGCGCAAGGCGGCGGCCCGTGATGGCTGTGGCACGCGCGGCGCGGGCTGTGCCGCGGGGGCAGGGGCCGTATCCGCATCGCGCCGGGCCAACCCGGTCAGCAGCAGCGCAACGCCCGCGCCTGTCAGTGCCAGCGCAGCGGGATTTTGCCGCGCGGTATCCCAGGCCTGCTGGCCCATTTCGGCAGCATAGCCCTGCGCCTTGTGCGCCAGTTGCTCGGGCGAAAGGGCCTCGCCGATTTGGCCCAGCGTATCCGACAGGGCGCGTCGGTGGCCTTCGGCCTGGCGTTCGAAACGGTCAAGATCATCAGCGGGCATTTGGGGCCTCTTTCATGGTGTCGATGTCATGGCGCAGGCTGCGCGCTGCGCGGTTGGGGGCCAAGGCGCGCGAAGTCAGGCGCGATTTGCCTGACAGCGCAAGGATCAGCGCCAGCGCCACAAGCGCGCCGCCCACGATCAGTGCGGCCATGCCAACGCCAAGCCCCTGTTGCGCCACCCAGGCGACCAAGGCCGAGGCCAGCACGTTCAGCCCCACAAGCGCGACGATCACAGCGCCGACCAACAGCGCGATCCCGCGCCCGCCGGTCACCGCGCTTTGGCGCAGATCGGCCTTGATCAGCGCCAGTTCGGCCGAGATCAGCCCCGAGAAGTGGCTCGCCGCCTGCGATATCAGCGAAGGCGCGTCATTCGGATCGGGATGGTCCGGCATCTTACACCGCCCCGCGGCTGGTCAGGTCGGGCATATCGGCATCCTCGTCATCCCAGCGCGAGGATGGCGCAGTGTAGGTTTCTCGTGCAGCGGCGCCACGCGATGCCGGGCGCGCTTTCAAAAGGCGCGTCGCGGCAAAGCCCAGAACCGCTGCGCCGCCGACGAAGACGGCCGGGTTCGCGCGTGCGAAATCGCTGACCTGACGGGCCAGCTTGTCGATGTCGGTTGTGCGCACCTGCTGTGCCGCGTCCTCAAGCGTGTCGGCCAACCGCCCGATTGCCTGTGCCTGCAACGTCTCCGCGTCGAATGTGTCGGCGGCCGCTTCGGCGGCCTCGGCGGCGCGGTTGACCTCGTCTGCGGTGTGATCGCGCGCGTCCTCGACCTTTGTGCGGGCGGTGTCGCGGGCTTTTTCCGCGGTGTCCTCGGCCAGCTTGGCCGCGGCGTCGCGTGCCGATGCGGTGCTTTTGGAAATGCTGTCGTCGCTCATGCGGGGCCCCCGTATTTTGCAAGGTGTCAGTCACCCATCCAACACGGCGCCGCGCGGTTTGGTTCCGGCGATTTTCGAAACCGGCCAAGGAACCCGTCCGCGCCGGGCGCGTTGATCTGTCAGGCAAAGGAGGCCGCGCAATGGATCTTATACGCATCATCCTGTCCGTCTTGCTGCCGCCGCTGGGGGTTTTCCTGCAGGTGGGGGTGGGCAAGCATTTCTGGATCAACATCCTGCTGACAATTCTGGGTTATATTCCGGGGATCGTTCATGCCGTCTACATCATCGCGCGCAGATGACGCTGGCGCGCGCATCGCGCGTCTTGAACGCTTGGCCGACAAGCTGGATTCCCGGTTCAGCTTGTTCGGCCTGCGCTTTGGCTGGGATTCGATCCTTGGCCTCGTTCCCGGTCTTGGGGACGCGGTCACGGCGATACCCGGGGCGATCATGATCTACGAAGGGCACCGGCTGGGCGCATCGATGCCCACTTTGGTGCGGATGGCCGCGAACACCGGCATCGACTTTGTGATCGGTGGCATCCCGGTGCTGGGCGATGCGTTCGACGTGGCCTTCAAGTCGCACCGCCGCAACATCGCGCTGCTGCGGCGCGATCTGGATTTTATCGAAACCGCTGAAAAGGAGGTATCTCATGGCTGAACGCAAACGCTCGAAAGATGGGTCGCGCGACACCGACGACATTCTGGGGTCGGACGGAACGATCAGCGAGCAGGGCCGCCAGGGTGGCAACCTGCAACGCAACATCGCTACCCAAGACGAGAAAAAACGCGCGACCGAACGCCCGGCGGGCAAGACCCGTGTGACGAAATCGGACGAGATGGAGGATGGCGACGATGCGTAAATCCGGTTTGCCCGCAAAGGCCTGGGTTCTGGTGGCCGATGGCGAAAAGGCGCTGTTCCTGGTCAATGACGGCGACGATATCGACATGAATCTGCGCGTCTTGCGCAAGGAAGAGCAAGAGAACCCGAAAGCCAAGGAATGGGCCACGGACAAGCCCGGGCGGATGAACGATGGCCCGGCCTCGCAACGCTCGTCGATGGATGACACCGATTGGCACGAGCTGGAAAAAGAGCGCTTTGCTGACGACCTGGCCGACAGGCTTTACAAGGCGGCGCACAAGGGCGCGTTCGACAAGCTGGTGATCGTGGCCAGTCGCGTCGTTCTGTCTTCGCTGCGTGACCAGATGCACCAAGAGGTCGAACAGCGCGTGATGCTGGAAGTGCCCAAGGTTCTGACCGGCCACAGCATCGACGATATCGAAAAGAACCTCGCCGCCGAGCTGGACGAGGCATAAGCCGCGCCTTGGCCGGGGCGTGGTTTTTGCGCGCCCTCGGTCTAGGTCAAGCCGGGCAGGCGATGGGCGTCTGCAAGGTTTTCGATCCCGGGCCGGTCCGGGCAAGCAAGGAGGCGGGGCGCCCGCGCGGCGATCTCTTTCGTGGGGTCCGCCCCGATGTGCCCCGACTGGTCCGCATGACAGATTCCGATGATAACGGCCAGTCTGGCGGCGGCGGAGTGCTGGGCTGGATCTTGGCCGCTGCGCTGTTGCTGGGCGGTGTCGCGTTGATCGTGGTGCCACGACTGGGCGACGAGCAAAGCAGCCAACCGCAGCCCGCGCCGGGCCCGCTGGTGGAAACCGTGCAGCCAGAGACGGTCGGGCAGGGCGCAAAAGTGCGGCAAACCGCATTTCTGCGGGCGGCCGACGCCATGCAGGTGGTGTCAGAAGTGCCGGGACGGGTCATGCGTGTCGCAGACACCTTCCAGCGCGGTGCGCGCGTGGGCCAGGGCGAGTTGCTGTTCGCGCTGGATGACCGCACCTATCGCACCGACGTGGACCGGGCGCAGGCGCGGGTCAAGCAGGCGCAGGCGCGCCGCGACCAGGCCGAAAATACCCTGCGCCGCCAGCAAGAGTTGGAGGATAACGATTTCGCCTCGGAGGCCGCGCTGGAAGAGGCGCGCACAGCCCAGGCGCAGGCCGAGGGGGACCTTGCCCTGGCCCGCGCCGAGTTGCGCAGCGCGGAAATCGCCCTGGCCGATACCGAAGTGCGCGCGCCCTATGATGCGTTGGTGACCGGAACCGACATATCGCAGGGCCAGTTCCTGCAACCCGGTGTGCCGGCGGGCCGAATTGCGCGATTGGATCATGCCGAGCTGCGCGTGGGCCTGTCAGAGCGGCAATTCACGCTATTGGGCGGCGAAACGGCCTTGATGGGGGCCGAGATCTGGTTTGAACCCCAGCGGATCGGGCCACTGCCTGCGGATATGGCGCTGTGGCCTGCGCGCATCATCGCAGTATCGCCAGTGATCGATGAAGGCGCCCGCGTGATCGAAGTGACGGCGCGCGTTGCCGCTCCGTTCGTGGCGGAAAAGGGGCGCACGCCTTTGCAGATCAACCAGCTTGTCACCGCGATCTTCGACATTCCCGCCGATGACGCCACGCTTTACGCGGCGCCGCTGGCGGTGGTGCAGACCGGCAACCGTATATGGCAAGTGGCCGATGGCCGATTGCGCCTGGTTGCGGCACAGATCACGCGGCAGACCGATACGCAGGTCTTTTTCACTGCCGACGCCTATGACGGCGGTGCGCTATTGGCGACGCCGGTGGATACGCCGGTCGACGGGCTGAGGGTGCGTGTTGCGGGCGAAGCCGAAGATGCGACAACGTCGAATGGGGACGGGTCATGATCGCACTGATCCGCGCGGCGCTGGAAACCCGCGTCTTTCCCAACCTGCTGATGATCGGCCTGCTGGTGGCGGGGCTTTTTTCGGTGCAGGCGCTGACGGTCAAGAACTTTCCCGAGATCGCGACCGGCGCCGTGCAGATCAGCGTGGTCTATCCCGGTGCGACCCCGCAAGAAGTATCGGATGCGATCCTGCAACCGATCGAAAACAGCATCCGCGCGGTCAAGGGGGTGCGCAAGTTGCGGGCGACCGCCGCGCAGGGGTTGGGCACTGTCACGGCCTCACTTGTGCGCGGGGCGAACGTGCAAGAGGCGTTGGACGATATCGAAGGCCAGGTCGACGGCATCAGCATTTTCCCCGACGCTGCCGAGGCGCCGCGGATCACCGAGGTCGAGCCTGATGAACTGGCCATCGAATTCGTGATCTCGGGCGACATGGCGCGTGACACGTTGAAAGGTTTGGCCGAAACCGCCCGCGATGATCTGCTGGCCGCTCAAGGGATCAGCCAGGTGGTGCTGCGCGGCGTGCCGGCGGATGAAATCGGGATCGAGGTGTCGCGCGACGTCTTGCGCGCCTATGGCATCGGCCTGCGCGATTTTGCCGATCGCGTGTCATCGGCCAGCCTGACGCTGTCGGGCGGCACGTTGCAATCCGACACCGCGCGGTTGCAGGTGCGCACCATCGGTGAACGCGAAACCGGCGCCGAGTTCGCCGCGGTCGAGATATTCACCGCGCAGAACGGGGCGACGGTGCGTCTGTCCGACCTGGCACAGATCGACGACGGGCTGTCGGAAACCCCCATCCTGGCCGAGCTCGGCGGCAACCCGGCGGTTTTTCTGACCGTCTACCGCGCCGGCGACGAGCAGTTGCTGAACGTGGTGGAAACCGCGCGCGGCTATGTCGATGAGACGCTGCGCCCGCGCCTGCCCGACACCGTCAGTGTGGTCGAGTGGCGCAACGAAGCCACCAGCCTGCGGGGGCGGATCTCGCTTTTGGTCAAGAATGGCGCACTGGGGGCGGGGCTGATCCTGCTGATCCTGGCGCTTGTGCTGGACTTGCGCATCGCGGCCTGGGTGTCGGCGGGCATCGTGGTGTCCTTCATCGGCAGTTTCGCCCTGATGCAGGCCTTTGGCGTCACCATCAACCAGCTGTCCTTGTTCGGATTTATCCTGGCGCTGGGGATCGTGGTGGATGACGCGATCGTGGTGGGTGAATCCGTCTTTGAATCGCGCCAGCGCGGCAAATCGCGTCAAGAGGCGGCGATCGACGGCGCCGGGCGGGTGGCGCGGCCGATCTTTTTCTCGGTGACGACAACGATCATCGCCTTCTTGCCTTTGTTGTTTCTGCCGGGCACGTCGGGCTCGTTCATCGCGCCTGTGGCGGCAGTGGTCATCATGGTGCTGGTGCTGTCGCTGGTCGAAAGCTTTTTCGTGCTGCCACAGCACCTGTCGCATCTGCGCGATGGTCCGCCGTGGCGCTTTTCCTTGCGGCGCCTGACAGATGGCCTGCGCGAGCAGGTTGGCGGCCGGATCGACCGTTTTGCGCAAACCCGGGTGCGGGGCGCCGTTGGCTATGCGGTGCGCCGCCCGCTGGTGGTGATCGTGGCCTGCGTCGGCGTGCTGCTAGGGGCGGTTTCGCTTTTGGCGAACGGGCAGGTGCGGTTCGTCTTTTTTCCCGATATCGAAGGCAACCTGCTGACGGCCTCGCTTGAACTGCCCGAGGGCACGGCGCTTGACGCCACCAAGGCCCGCGCCGACCAGCTGGAAGCGGCGTTGACGCGGGCCACGGAAACCCTGTCCGGGCAAATCGGCACGCCGCCCGAGCAGATCGTGCAGGCCGTCGCCATCTCGATCGGGTTCGGTGCGGCGGGTGGGCCCGATGGTGGATCGGGCAGCGGTGCGCCCAATGCCGCGCGGATCGAGGCGCGTTTGCAAGACAGCGAAACCCGAAGCTTTCCCGCCGCGCGCCTGGCCGATCTGTGGCGCGATGCCGCCGGCGAGATACCGGGCACCCGGCAGCTGACCTTTTCAGGCAGCGCGGTGGGCGTGGGGGCGGATATCGCGCTGGAAATCGCGGCCGACACCGATGCCGCGCGCCTGGCCGCGGTCGACGCGGTGCGCAGCGCGCTGTCCAACCGTCCCGGCGTGTCCGCCATCCGCGATAGCGCCGCTTCGGCCAGCGAGGAAATCGTGGTCGAGCTGAACGACCAGGGGCGCGCGCTGGGCCTGCCACAATCGGTGCTTGCCTCGGAACTGCGTGCCGCCATTTTCGGCACCATCGCGACCGAGGTGCAGAGATCCAAGGAAGAGGTCGAAGTGCGCGTGCGCCTTCCCGAGAACGAGCGCGCCACGCTCGCCGACCTGGAAGATTACCGCATCCGGTATGGCGAGGCTTTCGTGCCGCTGTACAGCGTGGCCGACCTGTCGCGGCGCCCCGCGCCCGCCACGATTACCCGCGTCGATGCCGAGCGCGTCACCACGGTCGAGGCCGACGTGGATAACGCCTTGACTTCGGGTGGGGCGGAAACCGCCTATATCATGCAACAGGTTCTGCCCGATCTGCAGCGCGATTATCCGGGCGTGACCATCGGCCTGGGCGGCGAACAGGAAGAACAGGGCCGGTTCGGCCCCGCGCTGACGCGTAACTTTGCGCTGGCGCTGTTCGCGATCTACGCCGTTCTGGCGTTGGCGTTCCGGTCGTATACGCGGCCTGTCATTCTGATCCTCGTGCTGCCCTTCGGCTTTGCCGGGGCGGTGGCGGGCCATGCGGCACTGGGCATGAACCTGACGCTTTTGTCGATGTTCGGCATCATCGGCCTGTCCGGTATCCTGATCAACGGCGCGCTTCTGATCGTCGACCGCATCATCCGCAACGAAAGCAAAGGTATCGACACCCCGATAGAAGAGGCCGTGACCGCCCGGTTTCGCCCCGTCCTGCTGACCACGCTTACCACGTTTTTCGGCATCACGCCTCTGATCCTGGAAACCAGCCTGCAGGCGCAATTCCTGATCCCCACGGCGGTTTCACTGGGCTTTGGCCTGCTGGCGGGTTCGGTGTTCGTGCTGTTGTTGGTGCCTGCCCTTGCCGCGCTTTATGCGCGGCTGCGCCACAGGATGGGCGGCGGTGCGGCGGAAAGCGCCGCATGATGCGGGATGGCATTGGCCGCACTTTACCTTTGCGTGTGGTCGGGTAGCATATGTCGCATGATGAAATAAGGATCACCGATAAATGTTCGGGCGGGGGGCCCGCGATGTCAGTGGATAATCTGGGTATCGTCGGGATCGGCGCCTCGGCGGGTGGGCTTGCCGCCTTGCAGGATCTTGTCAGGGCGATCCCCGAGAAAAGCGGCCTGGCCTATATCGTCGTGCAGCACCTTGCGCCCGATCACCCCTCGATCATGGATCAGCTTTTATCGGCCTGTTGCAAGCTGCCGGTCACCATGGTGGGCGATAACACCGAAATCGCGCCCGACCATGTCTATGTCATTCCGCCGGGGCCCTTTCTGGTGATCCAGGACGGTCGATTGAAACTGGTCGAGCATCAGCGCGAAACCGGCCTGCGCACGCCAATCGACCGTTTTTTCAAGTCGATGGCCAACGAATGCGGCCCTGATTGCTGCGCCGTCATCCTGTCCGGCACCGGCTCGGACGGCACCGAGGGGCTGCGTGCGGTCAAGGCGGCGGGCGGCGTCGCGATCGTGCAAAAACGCGACAGCGCCCGCTTTCCCGGAATGCCGGACAGTGCCGCGGCCACGGGGCTGGTCGACCTGATGCTGCAGCCCGCCGACATTCCGCCGCAGGTGATCGACCTGTTTCAGCACCGGCGCGAAATGGACAAATCCGGCTCGCGGCAAGCCCTGACCGACCAGGTGGGCGCGGCGCTGCCCGACATTCTGGATGTGCTGCGCGGGCTGGAAGGCCATGATTTCGCGGGATACAAGCCGCCCACGCTGGTGCGGCGTGTGTTGCGCCGCATGGCCTTGCTGCGCCTGCCCGATGTCCAGGCCTATGTCGATGTCCTGAGAACCGACGACGGCGAAGCCACGCAATTGGCGCAGGATTTCCTGATCGGCGTGACCGAGTTCTTCCGCGACCGCGAGTGTTTTGACGCGTTCTGCGAAAGTGTTCTGCCCGATCTGTTGGAACGTTCAACACGGCAGCTGCGCGTCTGGGTGCCGGGATGTTCAAGCGGCGAAGAGGTGTTTTCGCTGGCCATGTTGATCTGCGACGCGCTGGACGCGCGCAAGATCGACCGGCATGTGCAGATCTTCGGCACCGATATCGACCTGGCGGCCCTGAGGCGGGCGCGGTCGGGCCTTTACCAGGACAGTGTCCTGCAAGGCATCGACCCCGCCATGCGCGACCGGTTTTTCGCCAGGCAATCCGGTGGCTGGCGGGTCAGGTCGCGCTTGCGCGAAATGTGCGTATTCGCGCCGCATAACCTGCTGCAGGACCCGCCGTTCTCGCGGCTTGACATGATCTCGTGCCGCAACGTGATGATCTACCTGTCGCCCGAGGCACAGAATGACCTGTTGCCGCGGTTTCACTATGCGTTGAACCCGGGTGGCTACCTGATGCTGGGCGCATCCGAGTCGCTGGGCAACAGCGAGCGCTTTTTCAAAACGGTCGATCGGGGTTGCCGCCTGTTCCAGCGCAATGATGCCGCGCGGCCCGGGTTTTCCGTTCTGGGGCGGGATCATTCGGGTGGCGGTGTGACGCGAAAGCGCGCAATCGTCTTGCCGCCCGCCCCAATGGCCGAAGGTGCCGATCCGGGGATCGAAACCGTCGCCGATCAGGCATTCCTGCAAGAGTTCGCCGCGCCCTATGCAGTGATCAACGCGCACAACGAGGTTCTCTATCAGTCTCAGGCGATGGCCCGCTTTGTCCGGCCGGGCAAGGGCGCGCCGTCAGCGGCAATCGATGCCTATCTTGTCCATGGCCTGCGCCTGCCGCTGCAAAACGCCGTATCCGAGGCGCGCGCCAACGGCGAAAACGGGGTGGGCGAGGTGCGCAACGTGATCGTCTCGCTGGACGACAGCAAAACCATATACGATGTCCGCGCCCGCGTTTTGGACGACGAGGCGACGTTGGTGGTGCTGCAAGAAGTCCGGCCCCTTGACGACAGCGCCGGAGCACTGGCCGCACAGGCCGACAGCGATCAGAAGCGCCTTGAAACCGAGCTTTTGCTGACCCGGAAACGCCTTGCCGATATCCAGCGCGAATACGAAAACGCCGAACAGGATCTGCGCAGTTCGAACGAAGAGCTTCTGTCGATGAACGAGGAGTTGCAAAGCTCGAACGAAGAATTGGAAACCTCGCGCGAGGAATTGCAATCCGTCAATGAAGAGCTTGAGACGATCAATTCCGAGCTGACGGCGAACAACCGCCGTCTTACCGAGCTGAACAGTGATCTTAAGAATTTGCTGGAAAGCACCGAACTGGCCACGGTGTTCCTGGACAAGGCGCTGTGCGTTCGGCTGTTCACCCCCAGCGCCACGCGCATCTTCAACCTGCAACAGCGCGATATCGGCCGCCCGATCGTGGACCTGCGCACACGTGTCGAGTATCCGCAGCTTGCCGGCGATGCCGCCGCCGTGGCGCAATCCCTCGATCCGATCGAACGCGAAGTCCACATCGCGGAAACGGGCGAGGTTTTTCTGGCGCGCGTGCGCCCCTATCGGTCGGTCGATGATCGGCTTGATGGCTGCATCCTGACGTTTCAGGACATCACCGAGTCACGCAAGGTGCAGCAGCAACTGGCCGAAAGCGCCGAGATGCTGGCCGAGCGTTTGGCCGAGTTGGAAACGCTTTACGACACCACGCCGGTGGGTCTGGCGCTGATGGATACCGACCTGCGCTATTTGCGGATCAACGAAACCCTCGCCCAGATCAACGGTCTGTCCGCCGAGGCGCATGTCGGCCAGTTGCAAGAACAGTTGTTGCCGGCGGTGCATGACAAGGTCGCGGCGGTCCAGCGGCGCGTGTTGGAAACCGGCGAACCGGCGCTTGCCATCGAGGTCGAGGCAGAAACGCCCGCAACCCAAGGGGAAAGAAAGATCTACCTGGTCGATTACTTTCCCGTCCGCAGCGACGGGCGCATCTTCGCGTTGGGTGTCAGCGTCCGCGACATCACCGAACAACGATTGCTGAGGCGCCGGCTGTCGGAAAGCGAGGCGCGCATGAAGCGCCTGTTCGATCAGGCCCCGGCCAGCATCGCGATCCTGGAAGGTCCCGACCTGCGCTATGTCTACACCAACCCGGTTCACAACGAACTGGCGCAACGCGACGACCAAATCGGCAAAAGCGTGTGGGAAATCTATCGCGGCACCCAGCACCACGACATGGTCGAACTGCTAGATCACGTCTATCAAAGCGGTACGGCGGCCAAGCTGGACGAGGTCACGTTGGAGCTCGTCGACACGGATGGCGAGCCTTATGAGTTCTATGCCCGTTTCATCGCAACGCCCTGGTTCCGCGAAGATGGCGAAACGGGCGGCGTGATGGTGATGCTGCTGGACCTGTCCGAAACGGTGTTGTCACGCAAGCAGGCCAACAAGGCGCATAATCGCCTGCGCACCTTGCAGGACAGCCTGGCGTCTTTCGTGGGGCTGCTGGACCTGGATGGCCGACTGCGCGAGGTGAACCAGACCGCGCTGGATGCCGCCAACCTCAGGCGCGAGGACGTGATCGGCAAGTATTTCTGGGAGTGCTACTGGTGGAATTTCGATGCGCAGGTGCAGCGTCGCTTGCAACAGGCAATTGATGAAACCCGGATGGGTCGAACCGTTCGCTACGATACCGAAATCTGCGTGGCCGAAGATTCGAAGATCACGATCGATTTTCAGCTTGTGCCTGTCACCGATGACACCGGCAAGGTGATCGAGATGGTGCCCTCGGGCATCGACATATCGAAACGCAAAGAAGCCGAGGACGAGCTGCGCCGCGCGCTGGCCGAGTTCGAGGCGTTCTTTCGCAACTCGCCGCTGGGCATGGCGATCACCGATCTGGAGGGCCGCTGGCTCAAGATCAACGAGGCGCTGGCCCGGATCAACGGCCAGCCTGTCGAGGCGCATATCGGCCAGCGTTTTGTCGACATGTTCCCGCATATCAAGCTGCCCGCCGACAAGCGCGGCCAGGTCGCCCGCACGGGGCAGCCGGTGCTGGATTACGAGGTCACCACGGAAATCCCCGCGCAGCCCGGCGAAAAGCGCACCTTTTCGATCAACTATTTCCCGATCAGGGTCGGTGATGAAATGCGCGGGGTTGGCCACTCGGTGCTTGATATATCGGAACAGAAAGCCTTCGAGGCGCAGCAGCGCCTGTTGATCGCCGAATTGCAGCATCGGGTGAAAAACACCCTGGCCACGGTGCAATCCATCACCCGCTTTACCGCGCGCACAAGCGCCACCAAGGACGACATGGCCGAGAGCCTGCAACAAAGGCTGTCCTCGATCGCGCGCACGCACGACGCCTTGACCCGCGAAGATTGGCAGGGCCAAAGCCTGATGTCGCTTCTTCAGGCCGAGCTGGCGCCCTATGATCCGGATGGTGAACGGGTGACGGTCGAGGGGCAGGATGTGCGGCTTGATCCCGGCAACGCGCTGTCTTTCGGGTTGGGATTCCACGAACTGGCGACCAACGCGGCGAAATACGGGGCGCTGGCGCAGGCGGGCGGGCGGATCGAGGTGCGCGTCGCAGCAAGCCCAAAGGGAACTTTGTCGCGGCTCGAGTGGTTTGAGCACTGTCCGACGCCGATAAAGATGCCCGATCATGAAGGGTTCGGGTCATTCCTGCTGAAAAGCGCGCTTGGCGTGCAGGTCGATGCGGATGTCGACGTTGCATATACCGAAACCGGCCTACATCTGACGATTACGGCCCAAAAGGCCTAAGGCACGCCCGGAAGGATTTTCATGGCAAAGCAAGCGACCAAGGTGCTTGTCGTCGAGGACGAAATGTTCATCGCGCTGGATCTGTCCGCCACTTTGCAAGAGGCGGGGTTCGACGTGATGGGCCCGTTCCACGACAGTCATTCGGCGCTGGACGCGATCAATATGTCGCCTCCGGATGCCGCGTTGCTGGACGTGAACCTGGGCCGGTTCGGCACGTCGGATGCAATCGCTGATCTGATGGCATCGAAAGGCAGGCCTTTTGCCTTCATCACCGGGTACAAGGCGACCGGTGCCAGCACGCTAGAGCGTTATCCGGCCGCGCCCTGCCTGTCTAAACCCGTCGAGATGGCGCAAGTGATCGACTGGCTAAGCCGGATCTGACCTGGGCGCGGCGGCGCCTTGTCACTCGTCTTGCGTGTCGGGATCGCCTTGTGCGGCGTCGTCGGTGCGATCGGCCTTGGCGATGCGTTCCAGAAGGTCGCGAAACGTGGGCTCGGATCCGGGCAGGGCATCGTCGCCGTACACTTGCATCAGGCACTGGGTCAGCACGGTTTGCTGGCTGTCGGTTGATCCGTTCATGTCAATCCTTCAGGCTGCGTCTTGGACAAAGACAATTTTGTAACAGCCGGATCGTTCCCCATTTTTTTTCGACTGCCCGGGCAGACCGTTGCGCTATGGCAACATACCGCGCAGCGCGTCGGGTGGAACAAAACCGCGCCTCGCCGTGTTTTCCGGCCATGATCCCACGCGAGAACATCAAGCTGATCCTGGCTGCCTGTGCCGTGCTTTGCACCGGTATCCTGGTCATGGCCGTCCTTGTCGTCGCACAGGACGTGGCCGCGCCATTGCTGCTGTCGGTCGTTCTGGGCATCGTCTTTGCGCCGACGGCCGACCGGATCGAGCGGCTGGGCCTGCCGCGCTGGATCAGCGTGACGCTGCTGCTGCTGACCCTGATTGCCGCCTTCAGCACGCTGGCCTACCTGGCCGAACCCTATTTCTGGCAACTGGTCGATGCGCTGCCCGCCATCAAGTGGGAATTGCGCGCCCTGCTGCACGACTATCAGGGCATCTTGCGCGATGTCGATCAGGTCAATGACGAGATGACACAGGCCCTGACCGGCGAGAACGGCGCGGGCAACGAAACCGAGGCCGACACCGAAGCAGGCGGGCGATCCATTCCCACGCTGACCGACGCGCTATTCCTGGCGCCGCAAATCGCGGTCCAGGCGCTGATCTTCCTGGGTGGGCTGTTCTTCTTTCTGCTGACTCGCGACAATGTCTACCGCTTCATCGCGCGTCGCGTTGGCAACCGTCGCGCGACAGATGTAATCCTGCAGCGGTTTTGCAGCGCCGAGGAAACTGTTGCACGCTATTTCCTGACCATCTCGATCATCAACGCCGCGCTTGGGGCAGCCTTGGCGGCCGGTCTGACCCTGATCGGTATGCCAGGCGCGGTGGTCTGGGGCGTTGTCGCCGCGCTGCTGAATTTCATCCTTTACCTGGGGCCGATGGCCGTGGTGGCGGGGCTGCTTTTGGCGGGGGTGCTGGTGTTCGACGGCGCGCTTAGCTTTGCGCCGGCAGCGCTGTTCGTTGCACTGAACATGACCGAGGCGCAATTCGTCACGCCCGGTCTGGTGGGGCGCAACGTGTCGATCAACCCGTTTCTGGTGTTCGCGTCCCTTTGCGTCTGGATGTGGATGTGGGGGCCGCTGGGCGGCGTCGTGGCCATTCCGATCACGGTGATCGTGGTCAAGCTGTTCGACGTCCTGGACGAAGAGCCATTGCCCGAAGATGCCGCCGATTTGACCCGTGAATTGCCAAGGCAAAGCGGTCGATAACGGCGCCCGTGGCCAATCGGTTCCGAAAAAAGATTCCCGCTAATCGACGGAACAGCGCGGCCATCCGACAGGTTGAAAACAAGACCGCGGCCTAGCGCCGCGGTAGAAAGCGTATAACCGAAAGGATGGTTTATGAAACGTCTCCTTACGACAACGGCCTTGGTGGCGATGACGGCAATGCCCGTCGCGGCCGAGCAACACGCCAACAACGCGAACAGTGAAATGGAAGTCAGCATCGGCGCGCAGGAAATGCGCGTGTCGAACCTGATGAACGCAACGGTCTACATGCCGGCCGAAGGCGCCTCGGAGGATCTGTCCGGCATGGACATGTCCGAAGTGCCTGACGACTGGACGGAAATCGGCAGCGTCAGCGATGTGTTCGTCGACGATCAGGGCAATGTCTCGACCGTGGTTCTGTCGGCAAGCGATGCCGCCAATGCCAGCGCCGACACGGTTGGCCTTTCGATGGACAACGTGACGGTCAAGCAGGGCGGTCAGGAAGGCCAGATCTTTGTCGTCTATACCGGCGACAAGGTGACCCTGGAAGAGGCCGAGGAATTCGACCAGGCCCAGGCCGAAAGCGAAGGTCAGCAGTCGGTCAGCCAGCAGCAATCGCAGATGGCCGACAACAGCCAGTCGGACCAGTCGAACACCGGCGGCGCCACCGGCCAGTCGGCGCAGATGAATGGCGATGACAGCCAGCAGTCGATGCAGTCGACGCAGATGGAATCGAACGGGCTGACGATCCGTGCCGCCGACCTGACCGGCCACCCGGTCTATATCCCCGGCGAAGGATCGACCGGCGACGAGCTGCCGCAAGAGCTGAGCGCGGTCGAAGACGACTGGGAACGGATCGGCGAAATCGGCGGCGTTGTTCTGAGCCGCGAAGGCCAGATCAAATCGGTCACGATGGATGTGGGCGGTTTCCTTGGGATCGACGAAAAAGAAGTCGAAACCACGATGGAAGAGCTGCGTTTCGTGCGTGACAGCGACAGCGATGCCGACAACGAATGGTTCGTCGTCTACACCGGCGACCGCAGTGCCCTGGAAGAAAAAGACAGCTACGATCAGGCTGCTTCGCAGGACGCGGGCGAGCAATACATGACCCAAGAGGACATGGCCCAGACTGACGGGCAATCCGGTCAGCAGATGGCGCAATCCGACGATGGCGCCATGCAGGCCGACCAATCGGCCGAAGGCATGACCAACACCGAAACCGGGGGCGAGGAAATGATCGCCGCCGAAGAACTGGACGGCGCGCCGGTCTATGACGCGAACGGCGACGAGGTGGGCAACATCTCGCGTTTGCTGATGAACGACGCGGGCGACGTGACCGAGGTGATCGTCGATGTCGGTGGCTTTTTGGGTATCGGCGAAAAGCCGGTTGCACTGGCCTATGACCAGCTGAGCATCGACAAAGAGGTGGACACCGCCTTTGGCGATGTGCGCGTGAACCTGTCGCAGACCCGCGACGAGCTGGAGCAGATGGACCGCTGGAGCGAGTGATCGCGGTCTTGCGCATGACGAAGGGGCGGCCGCACGGTCGCCCCTTTTTTACCTGCCGGCGGCGAATTGGAGGCCTGCATTGTCACGCCCCCTGAAAGGACAAAGCCACAAAACATGGCCCAAGGATCGGCGGAATCGGATCGGGTTCGATCTGCGCCGGCCCATGTCGCGCCGGCCCGGGCGGCGCAAGGCGTTCCTGCTGTTGATCGGGTTGGCCGGCGCATCGATCACGTTGATCGCCACCAGCTAGGGCCCGCCGCCGGATTACCGGCAAACAAAAATGCCGCCGGACAAAATCCGGCGGCATCGTGAAACGACCCGGATGGGAGGCGCCGGGCCGGTTCGGTCTTGCGATATGTCAGGCGACGCGGCGCTTGTGTTCGCCTTCCTTCACCTCTTCGACGATTTTCGCAACGAAGGCGTCCAGATCGTCCGGGTTGCGGCTGGTTACGATGCCGTTCGACACGACCACCGCCTCGTCCTTCCAGTTGGCGCCGGCGTTTTTCAGGTCGGTGGCGATCGAATGATACGACGTGGCATCCCGCCCGCGCATCACATCGGCCTCGATCAGCAGCCAGGGCGCATGGCAGATCGCGGCGACGATCTTGTTGCCCGCAACGAAATCGCGCACCACGCCAACCGCCTTGTCATCGACGCGCAACAGGTCGGGGTTGATCTGGCCACCCGGCAGAACCAGGCAGTCATAATCCGATACGCTGACATCCGCGATCTTCACATCGCCCGGCACCTTGCGGCCCCAGTCGGCCTCGTCCCAGCCGGTGATCTCTTGTCCGTCCAGCGTTGCGACATCGACATGGGCGCCGGTTTTGCGCAGCTCTTCCAGCGGCACCTCAAGTTCGGATTGTTCGAAACCGTGGGTGGCCATGATCACGATGCGTGCATCTTTCATCTCGGGCATTCGAAAGCTCCTTTTTGGGTTGATTGACTTGCCGGGAAAACGAGCGCGGGGCCCGGGTTGTTCCGCCCCAAGCCGCAGTTTTTCCACCTTTGCGCGACACAAGCGCCGGATCGGCGCCGGCGGGAACCGAAAGGCCGGGTTGCGCGTTGGCCACGGATGTTTTGTGTAAACTTCGGTGCGTGAGCCGCCATGTCGACCTCGACCGCCCTTGTTGCGCGCCCTGCCGTTGTCTTGCGCGCGCTGGCCCAGCAGGCGCCGGTTTTTCTGGCCGTTGTCGCGCCGCCGGCCGTGGTGGCCGTTATCACGGGGCAGGGGGCGCTGGCCTGGTCGCTGGCCGGGCAGATCGTCGGGCTGCTGGCCATGACGTTGTATCACCGCAACGCGACCTTTCCGGCCGACCTGCGCCAGATAGAGGCGCTGGCAACCTTTGCCCTGGTGTTTCTGATCGCCAGCCTGATTGTGGTGCCGCCCTTCGTCGTGTTGGGAATGCCGGCGTGGGATGCGCTGTTCGAGGCGGTGTCGGGCATCACCTCGACCGGGCTTAGCTTGGCGGGCGATACGGATGGCTGGCCGGTCGTCGGGCATCTCTTGCGGGCGTGGATCCAATGGTGCGGCGGCTTTGCCATCGCCTTTGCCGGCCTGGCGATCTTTTCCGGCTCGACTGGGGCGACATTGGCCATGGGCGACACCAGCTTTTCGACCCGCGACAAGGGCAGTTCGCTGCGCTTGCAGGCGCAGCGGGTTTTGGTGGCCTATGCCGGTCTAAGCGTGGTGGCCGTGCTGGCCTGCCTGGCGGTGATCCCCGGCTGGTGGGAGGCGATCTGTGTGGCCCTGGCGGCGGTTTCCACGGGCGGGTTCAGCCCACGTGCCGACAGCCTTGCCAGCTACTCGCTGCCGGCGCAGGGTGTGGTCATGGCGATCTGCGTTCTGGCGGCGGTTTCGCTGCTTGTCTATGTCCAGATCCCGCGCGACGGGTTGCGGGGCGCCCTGCGCAACAGCCATACCCGCGCAGCCCTGGGGCTGATGCTGGGGGCGACGGCCTTGTTCGTGGCGATCGATCTGGGCGTGAACCGCGCCAGCCCGGACGAGCTTTATCGGGGGGCGCTGAATTTCCTGTCGGCCTTCAGCACGGCGGGCTTTTCCACCAGCGAGGTTTCAAGCCACGTGGCGCTTTTGCCGCTTATCCTGGTCGCGATGTTCATCGGTGGCGACGTAGGCTCGACCGGCGGGGGGATCAAGGTAGGACGGCTGGTCTTGCTGGTGCAGGTGGTGCGGCTTAGCTTTGCGCGTGTGGCGGTGCCGCGCAGCGCGGTCACCTATCTGCGGGACAACGGCAATCGGGTTGCGGCCGATCACCTGATCGCGGTGGCGACGCTTGTGGCGCTATACCTGACCAGCCTGCTGGTGGGTTGGATCATCTTCCTGGTGTCCGACGCCGCGCCCCTGGCCGCGTTGTTCGAAGTCACCTCGGCGCTGTCGACCGTGGGATTAAGCCAGGGCCTGACCGGGCCGGACATGGCGCTGCACCTGAAGCTGACACTGGGTGTGCTGATGCTTTTGGGCAGGTTGGAATTCATCGCCCTGATCATCCTGTTGATGCCGAACACCTGGGTAAAACGGAGGTAATTGCCGATGCGTATCGTGGTTGTGGGGGCGTCGCGCCTGGGCGTGGCGTTGGTGACCGAGCTGCTTGAGGCGGGAAACGATGTCGTCCTTGTCGATCAATCGCGCGAGCGGCTTGACACCGTGTCGGACCGCATCGACTGCGGTTTCATCGAGGGCGACGGCACCCTGCCGCAAACCTTGCGCGACGCCTTCGGTGACGAGGCGCATGCCCTGATCCTGGTGACGAACCACGATGATGTGAACATCCTGTCGGCGGTGGTCGGGCGCTCGATCGGGTTCGAGCGGATCGTCCTTCAGATCGTGCGCTCGGAATTGCTGGATGTCTGCGACGAGCTGGGTTTCGATGACGTGGTGACACCCCATGCGACGGTGGCCAAGTCGATTTCGCGGTCGATCAAGCATCACTCGCGCGTGTGGTCGCAGATCGAAATCGCCGAGGGGCTTGAATTCGGCAGCTACCTTCTGGACGACGCGTATGACGGGCAGACGCTGGGGCAGCTGGACCTGCCCGACCGCAGCCGCGCCGTGGCCCGCCTGCGCGAAGGCGAGGCCGCGCGGATCGGGGCCGATTGCACCTTGCGCGCGGGCGACCGTATCCTGATTGCCGCCGCACCCGAGGCGCGCGACGCGCTGGATAAGATTTTCGACGAATCTGGCTGAACCCGCGGGACCGGCTAGGTCAGCAAGGTGGCGACGACCGCCACCGTCGTGCCAAGAAAAGCAAGGCCCAGAACCGCGAACAGCCCGTCACGCACCAAAAGAGAAATCGACAGCATCGTGACCGTCGCACCCATCAGCGATCCGGTAAAGGGCAGCAATTCGAGAAACGGCATGGTCAGCCCGCACAGCAGGCACACGACCTTTATCAGCATCCGACCCGGCGCACGAACGAAAAAGCGCAGCCTTTGATGCGTGTGCCGATCCAGGAACCGTATCGCGCGGTCGGATTTGTCCAGCGCGCTGCGCAGGTCGTCGGCATCGACACTACGCCGCATGATCCAGTCGGGCAGCCACAATTGTTTGCGCCCGAACACCATCTGGGCGGCGATCAGGGTAATGGTGAGGCCGCAAATAGCGGTCAGCCCGGGAATGCCGCTAAGCGGTGTGGCCGCGATCAGCGCAGGCACCAGCATCATTCCGTTTTGCGAAACGCTGCCAAGGTTCTCGACCACGGCGCGTATGCTGACGGTGTCGCGGTCTTGCGCGACGGCGCGCACGTCATCCACGACCGAGCCGATGATTTGGTTGTTGGTGTCCGTCATTCATTCCCCACCCACTGATCGTCCAATCAACGCAAGTGGGGCCGACGGGTTCCCTTACAAGTGCCCGCAGGCGGGCCTTAGCCCGCCAGCAGGGTTTCCGAGGACGCAAAGAACATCGCCTGCCCCACGGCCGAGCGAACCTGGTCCTCGGTATAGGGTTTGGCGATCAGGAAAGCGGGTTCGGGCCGCTCGCCGGTCAGCAGGCGTTCCGGAAAAGCGGTAATGAAGATCACCGGGATTTCTCCGAACTGCGCGAACAGGTCGTTCACCGCATCGATGCCCGATGAATCGTCGGCCAGCCGAATATCGGCCAGTATCAGGTCGGGTGCATTGCGTGCGCCTAGGTCGACGGCGCCATCACGGGTGCGTCCGATACCCACCACGTTGTGACCCATCGACGACACGATGCCGTGGATGTCCATCGCGATGATCGGCTCATCCTCGATGATAAGAATGTCGCCCGCCACATGGGCATCGACCTCTTTCTGGGCGATCTCAAGCAGCCCCTCGACCTCGCGTTGCGAGGTGCGCATAATGTGGCTGATATCGTCGATGCTGAACTGTTCGATGCTGTGCAGCAAAAGCGCCTGGCGCGTTTGCGGGGTCAGCACCGACAGGTGATCCTGCGCCGCGCGTTCCAGCCGGCCCTCGGATTCCTGGGTAAGCGCACCCGCGCTGTTCCAGACCGTGTGAAACACCCGGAACAGCGCCACGCGTGGCGACAGCCCGGTTGAAAAAATCGACCGATCCTCCAAGATGGTTTCAAGCGTGGCGGCTGCGTAGGCGTCACCGGACGCCTGGTTACCGGTAAGTGCGCGCGCATAGCGGCGCAAAAATGGCAGATGCTCGGCGATGCCCGCAGAAACATCGGCAGCACGATTTGTCTCGATCATCGGCCCCTCCGAAAAAAGTTTACACAAACAGGGAACCAACGGCATGTTACAACGTTTGGTTCCATCAACGAGAAAAAAATATCCTACGAAGACCAAAGAATAGTGAGACACACACGTGGCCATGGCTAGACCTGAGAATAAAGGGGATAAGGTGAAGGACGCACTCCCGGATCCCAGCAGGAACCAGATCGATAACAACCTGAGAAGGCTGTATGACGATCTGTTCGAAGATGACATTCCCGAGCGGTTCCAGGAATTGCTCCGGCAATTGCGAGCCCAGGACGGAGACGGGACAGGCGGCGCATGATCGCTCCCATCCAAAAACCCGCCGTGGGTCCGCCCGATCCGCGCGAGGAGATTGTCGAGCACCTCAAACCCTTGCGGTCCTTCGCGATGTCCCTGACGCGTGACGCGTCGCGTGCCGACGACCTGGTGCAGGATACGATGATAAAGGCCTGGACCAAGTTCCACCTGTTCGAACCGGGTACGAACCTGCGTGCGTGGCTGTTCACGATCCTGCGCAACACCTTTTATTCCGAACGACGTCGCGCCAAACGGCATGTCGCGGATGCCGAAGGCATCATGTCCGAGCGTATCGCGGTCAAGCCCGCCCATGATGGCACTCTGGCCATGCACGATTTCCGCCGTGCATTCGAGCAGCTGCCGGCCGAACAGCGCGAGGCCCTGATACTTGTCGGCGCCGAGGGCTTTTCCTATCAGGATGCCGCGGAAACCTGCGGTGTCGCTGTCGGCACCATCAAAAGCCGGGCCAACCGCGGGCGCGCGCGCCTGATGGAACTGCTGGATATCGGACCAGAGGAAAGCCTGGAGATGACAGACCACGCCACCATCGGCGTGGTGCTGAGCAACCCGAGATCCCAATGACGCAAACCCACGACCGGTTCAATCCAGCCGAGTCGCGGGTTGGCCCAAGGCCAAGAATATCCCTGCCCAGCCAGTCGCTGATGTTCAGGGTTTCGATCGTCGTGACCCTGGCGTTGCTGCCCTTGGGTATACTGGCGGTCTGGCAAACCGACAGGGCGTTCGATGCGGCGGTGGAAACCTATCGCGCCAGTATCGAGGCGCGCACCGCCGCCATCGCCCGCCCCGAACGCGAGGCGCTGA
This sequence comes from Paracoccaceae bacterium, assembly GCA_021767525.1. Lineage (GTDB taxonomy): Bacteria > Pseudomonadota > Alphaproteobacteria > Rhodobacterales > Rhodobacteraceae > Lutimaribacter. The sequence continues at coordinate 7,852 of JAASTF010000006.1, read as the reverse complement.
TCGATGCAATGGGGCAGGTGGAAAGCCTGGCCAACACCATCGCCATCCTGTCGCCCGGCCCCGCGGCCTGCGCCGATTTGATGCGCCGCGCCGCGCGCAGCTCTGACAGGGTGCGCTTTGTCGGCTTCGTCGACCGTCAGGGCCGGTCGGACTGCAACAATCTCGGCAATGACTTCAAATTCGACGATACGCCGAAATCGCTGGCCATGCGGGCCTCGCCGCAACGGCATGTCGCCTTCAACCCGTCGGGCGGCGCGACCGATGCGCCCGTCATCATCGTCAGCGATCCGGTTCTGACCAAAGGGGCCGAATTCCTGGGTTATGTCTCGTTGTCGTTTTCCAGCTGGGCGCACGATCTGACAAGCGACCTGCAAGGCACCGGCGATGCCGTCGTCGTGACGTTCAATGATGACGGCGAACTGCTCAGCACCAGCCGCGCACGCGACCAGGCAACCGAGCTTTTGCCCGCCGATATCCAGACCGCCGACCTTGTCGGCGCGCGCCAACAGGTGTTCCGCGGCCCGGCGCGCAATGGCGCGATGCGGGAATTCGTTCTTGTCCCGATCATTTCCGGCCATGCCTATGCCTTGGGCAGTTGGACACCCAATGCCCCGTTCCAGCGCGGCAGTGGTCTGGTCACGCTGACGCTGGCCTTTCCGATGCTGATGTGGCTGATCACCTTGCTCGTGCTGTTCGGCGCGATGCAGCAACAGGTCATTGTGCCCCTGCGCAGCCTGGGCCGCAAGATGCGCAGCTTTTCCGACGGGCGGCGCCTGTTCCATACCGACGATCTGCAACGCGCCCCGACCGAGATCTACGAGATCGGGGACACGTTCGAGCGCGTGGCCCAAAAGGTCGCCGAGGACGAGGCCAGCCTCGAGGCGCGCCTGTTCGAACGCGATGTGCTGCTGAAAGAGGTGCACCACCGCGTAAAGAACAACCTGCAACTGATGTCCTCGATCATGAACATGCAGACGCGTCACGCCCAGAACCCCGATGTGCGCGCGGCCCTGCGGTCGGTGCAGAACCGGGTGTCCAGCCTGGCCACCGTTTACCGCAATCTCTACCAATCCGCCGAGGTGTCCCATGTTCGGGTCGACCGCCTGATCGAAGGGCTTTTGTCGCAGCTTATCGCGCTGGGCGCGGCCGAAGATGCCGGCAACGCGCAGCTTGATATGCGGTTGGAAAAGTTGACCCTGCTGCCCGATCAGGCGGGGCCGCTGGCAATGCTTGCGGCCGAGGGGTTTACCAGCGCGCTGGCGCTGGCCGATGCGCCGGGCGATAATAGCATACGGATACGCATCGACCTGACGCTCGACCATGACGAGGCGGGGGAAACCGTGATCTTTCGCCTGTGCACCGACGATCCGCCCAACCTTGGGTCGGACACCGGCCCGGACGATCCGGCCCGGCAGCTTGGCGGCGGCGGGATCGACGATCAGCTGATCGCCAGCTTCGTCACGCAACTTGGGGGCACCCACAGCGAAATTCGCACGCCCGGGCGCTATGTTCTGGACGTGCGCTTTGCCGTGCAGGATTTCGACCCGCCCAACGGGCCCGAGGCCCCGCCGCCCGGCAAGGAACCTTGATCCGACTTCCGGGTTGGCGTGACGTGCCCGGATACGGGCGCTAAAAGGGGAACGCATGGAACCGGCGACGGAAAAAGACACCGGTGCTGTCCGCGATGTCGAAATCTTCATCGAGGCGGCCGAAACCTATCCCGCGATGGAGCGGGCCTTTCTGAATGCGCAGACGGAAATATGGGCCAGCTACCGGGTTTTCGATCTGTGGACCCGGCTGCGCAGCCCCGAGGCGCGCGCCCTGGGCGATACCTGGTTCGATCTGTTGGTTCATGTCCTGCGCCGTGGCGTGGCTGTTCACATCGTGCTGTCCGATTTCGATCCGGTCGTCGCGCAAGAGCTGCATTGCGCATCGTGGAACGCCCGACGGGCCTTTGTCGCCGCCGCCGAGCTGGCCGGCCCGAAGGCGCGATTGCAGGTCATCAATGCGATCCATTCGGCGCGCGTGGGCCATATTCCGCGTCATATGCTGTGGCCGCGGGTGCAGAAACGTCTGCGTCGCATCGTCGACGATCTGAACCAAAGCGACCCGGCGCGCAGGGCGCGGCTGTTGAATTGCAGCCCCGGGCTGCGTCCGCTGGTGCGCCAGGGCAAGGATGGCAGCCTGATGGCCAGATGGTGGCCGCCGGTCGATGTGGCGCCTGCCTCGCATCACCAGAAAATTGCGGTTTTCGACCGGCGCCTGCTGTGCGTGGGCGGGCTGGACCTGGACGAACGCCGCTATGACGACAAGGGGCACCATCGTCGGCGCGACGAAACCTGGCACGATGTGCAACTGTTCTGCACCGGTCCCGTGGTGGCCGATGCGCAGGCACATTTGCAGGGGTTTCTGTCGCGCGTGGCCGACCGGGCCGACAAGGCTTCGGACATTGAAAAAAGGTGGGAAAGCGACAGCCACTTTCTGATCACGCTGTCACGAAAACGGCGCGGAGACTGGCGGCACCTGTCGCCGCGGCCGGTGGTGCGCGCAATCCTCGACCGGCACCTTGCGCTGATCCGCCGGGCCAATAACCTGATCTATCTTGAATCGCAGTTCTTTCGCGACCGTGGATTGGCGCAGGCATTGGCCGATGCGGCCCGCGAAAATCCGGGCCTGGGCCTTGTTCTGGTCATGCCCGGCGCACCCGAGGCGGTGGCCTTCGACAGCAATCCAGGATCCGACGCGCGGTTCGGCGAATACCTGCAAGCGAAATGCCTGGGCATCGTGGAAGACGCGTTCCAGGACAGGCTGGCGCTGTGTTCGCCGGTCCGGCCCGTCTCGGTCGACGCAACGGGGCGCGATGTCTTGTGCGGCTCGCCCATCATTTACGTGCATGCCAAGGTGTCGATCTTCGACAAGTCGGCGGCGATCGTGTCGTCGGCCAATCTGAATGGCCGCAGCCTGCACTGGGATACCGAGGCCGGAGTTCTGCTGGATCAGCCTGGGGTTGTGCAGCGCCTGCGGCGGCGGATCTTCGATCACTGGCTGGGCGCGGGCGATGACGACGACGCGCTGCGCGGCCTGTCGGGCGCGGCGCAGGCGTGGAAGGCGCGCGCCCAGGCAAACGCCGCATGCGCACCGCAGGATCGCACCGGCCTGCTGGTGCCCTACGACCCCGCCCCGGCACGCCGCATCGGCAGACCCTTGCCCGGCGTGCCCGACGAGATGGTGTGACCCAGGCGAAATCCCCGCCGGTTTCGGAACCAAACGCCTACCCACCCGTTGACCCGATGACGCAACCAAATGATGGAGGGCGCTATGAACCGCGACCAGATCGAAGGACAATGGAAACAGTTGATGGGCGAGGCCAAGCGTCAGTGGGGCAAGCTGACCGATGACGACCTGAAACAGGTCGATGGCGATCACGACAAACTTGTGGGCGCCATCCAGGAAAAATACGGCAAGTCGCGCGAAGAGGCCGAGCGCGAGGTCGAAGAATGGCAAGGGTCGGGGGTGTAAGCGATGCCCGACACCCATCACGATCATTCCGACGCCCGCGCGGCGCTGTTCGACAAGCTGGACGACGTGCGCGCCGGTATGCTGGGCGTTCAGGATCACCCGGGCCACATGCGCCCGATGTCGCATTTCGCCGATACCGATACGGCCGTTTTGTGGTTCGTCACGTCACGTGACACCGCGCTTGCCTCGGAAATCGGGCAGGGCGGCACAGCGCATCATTGCGTGGTCGATGAAAAGGCCGGCTTTTACGCCTGTATCAGCGGACCGATCACACCGGTGGAGGACAAGGAAAAGCTGGACGAGCTTTGGAACATCTTTGCCGCCGCCTGGTTCGAGGGCCGCGACGATCCCGACCTGGTTCTGCTGAAGATGCCGATGGCCGAGGCCGAAATCTGGCGCTCGACCGAAAGCAGCTTTCACTTTGGGCTGGAAATCGCGCGGGCCAATATCGACCCCGAAAAGACGCCCGATGTGGGCAGCCACGAAAAGATCAAGTTCTGAACGCTTGATGTGAAATCCGAAAAGGCCCGGGCACGGTATGACGCGTCCGGGCCTTTTTTCATGCGCGCCTATCCGACACTGGCCTGGATCGCGACGGCGCCGAAATAGATCGCCAGCAATGTCAGGCTTTCGCGGCCGATATTTCCCGGGCCTTGGCGCTCGCGGTAAAGCAGGCCCAGCAGCAAAACCGCGGTCATCAGCATCGCCACGGCCAGCCAGAACAGATCGCCCTTGCCCACCGCGTGATAGACCGAGCCATCGCGATACCCCAGGTCCGATATCGTCAGGAACAGCGTGTCGAAGGTGTTGCCGCCGATGATGCCGCCCACGGCCAGTTGCAGCGCGCCGCGCCGCACGGCGGCGATGGTTGTCACCAGCTCGGGCAGCGAGGTGACAACCGCCGTCATCAGCGCCCCCACCAGCGACGAAGACAGGCCCAGCCGGTCGGTCATGGCGGAACCGACCTGCGCAACCGCATAGCCTGCCGCCCCCAGCGCCACCATCAAAATGGCGAATTGCACGATCAGCACGCTTGCCCGGTCCTCTTCATTCGCGTCTTCCTCGGGGTCGTCATGCCGGGTTTCCCGGGTGTTGACCGGCACCCACATGGGCTGCGCCCGCAGACGCCGCGTCGCCAGCACCCCGACGCCGTAGATGATGACCATCAGGATCGAGGCCGGATGCACCGCCAGGATGGTGAATTCCGGCGCGGCGTAGGCTGCGAAAGGCAGCGACAGCATCAGCAACAGCAACCCGCATTGAAACACATTGGCCAGTTCGGCCGCCGCATGTTCAAGGTTGGCGCGACGGTGCAGGATGTCAGCCAAGGCCAGAAACGCGGTTTGCGCGGCAATCCCGCCGATGCCGTTGGAAAACGCCAGCGACGCCCGCCCGTCAAGCGCCGAGCTGAACGAAACGATGGTGCCCGAAAACGAGGTCGCCGCCCCCAGCAGAACGCCACCGATCAGCGCCTCGCCCAGACCCGTCTGGTCGGCGATCCGATCGGCCAGCCCGGTCATGCGCAACCCCGCGAACAGGATAACCGCCGCCGCCGCAAGCCCGATCAGGCCAAGCGCCAGAAAAGAGAAATCGGCAAACATCGTCGCGCCCCCGTCATGTCAACGCCAACGCCATCAAGGCACTAAGACATAGCGCGATGGCAAAAAGGCCAATCGCGACGATGGAAATGCGCGATACGCCAAATGCGGTTGGCGCGTCGCGTGCAGCTGCGTCCGTTGATGCATTTGCAGGGTGGCCATGTGTCTTTCCCGGCATGTCGGTCCGATCCGGCGCGCCCGGGGGATGCCCAAGATTGGCGGTATGGAAGGGCACGATGGGCAAGGGCCGCTCGAACGGGAACTGGCCCTGCTGATCCGAGCGGATGGCGGTGATCGGCGGCATGGGCGGGCTTTCGGTGGTCATTGGCGTGCCTTCCTGCAATCAAGCAATCAATCAAACAGAAGGCCCCGGCACAGAATGCGCCGGGGCCGGAAAATGCGCGGGTATGGCCCGGTCAGGGCCGCGCCGTCGACGATTTCGGACCAGCGACCAGCCAGGCGATGAAGCCCAGGATCGGCAGGATCAGGATGACGAGCACCCAGACGATCTTGGCCGCGGTGGACGCGCCCGAGGTAAGCACCTGGTAGATCGCATAGATATCCGCGATCAGAACCAGGATGCCGAACAAACCATATTCCATGATTTTCTCCTTTTCGGTGATGGCTGCGTGATGCGGTTCGGCCTATCGGCTGCGCACGACGCGCGCGATCAGCGACACCACGAAAAGCACGAGGAAGATAAAGAACAGGATCTGCGCGATCCCGGCCGAGGCCCCTGCAATACCGCCAAACCCAAGAACGGCGGCGATCAGTGCAATGACCAGAAATGCGATGGACCATCCAAGCATGTTAAGTCTCCTGTTTTGCATGTGTTGGTGACTTTGCCTTCACCTTGACAATGCACGACAGGGCCGAAAGTTCCCGGATTTGAGGGGGTTTGGTTCCCGGCAAGCGCCCCCGCCGGGACAGGGTATGGGACCGGGAAAGGCGGGGGCGCTGGGTGCGCCGCAAAGATGCGGCGCCGCCGGGGTGGATGCGGAGGGGCCGTCATCCAAGGGGCAAACACCGTGCCGTTGCGGTTGGTTCCGCAAAAAAGCGCCCTGAAACGAAAAAAGGGCCGCGCGTGGCGCGCGACCCTTCGCAAACCGGCCTGGAAAGGCTTAGTTCCAGAACCCTTCGTCGACACCTTCCATCGATTCCAGGTCTTCTTCGTTCAGGCGGGTGACATAGGCATAGGTTGCGTCATCGACCGCCACCAGGCGAATGTCCGACACCGGGATCATCACGTGCTTGTCGCCCACGTCCAGGAAACCGCCGACTTCGGCGACGATGCCTTTGAACTCGCCCGAATGTGTCAGAACGATGTCTTCGATTTCGCCGATTTCGTTCCAGTCGGTGCCGACGCTGTCGAACACGCCCTGACCATCCCAACCTTCGTCGTTGGCCTCGTTCGTGGTGTAGATCGCGCCGCCGGTGATGTCGCGCGTGCGGATCAGCTTGGCGCTGTCCATCATGCCGTTGTCCGACTGGCTCATGCTGGCGTTGTCGCTGCTGTTGTCCATCGACTCGCTGCTGTCCGAATGGCTTTCGGCCCATGCGCCCGAGGCGGCGACAGACAGGGCGAGGATCGAGGTGTAAAAGAGTTTCATCAAAGGCTCCTTACTTTGCTTTTCCGTGTTTCGGTTACGCGCCATCAACGGGCCGGGCGGCCCGAGGTTCCGAAATTCGCGCGCCTTTGGCGATGTTCCGCCGCGTAAGGCCTGTGCCGCGGCGCGGTTGCGGGTCGCATCGCGCAAGCGCCGGCGATGCGGGCGCGCCTGAAACCGCGCCGATGTGCCGCACAGGGGGGCAATTGCCCGTATTTTCATCCTTTTCCCGGATGATGCGCGCGCCTCATGCCGCTGAAATCGCGCAGTTTTCATCGTTTTGATCAGCTTTTTCTTTACCCTCGCTGCGATCCTGATACGGTCAGGCGCATAATGACCGGGGAGAGGGGATTCCGCTGATCTGTCAGGCCGCGCCGAAAGCGCGCGATTCTGCAGACCCTGGGCATTGCAAAAAAAGAAACGCAGACGTCCGTCTAACGGGAGGAAAAAAGATGGAAAGACGTAAGTTCCTTAAAGGGGCAGCATTTGCCGGTGCCGGTTCGGTCGCCCTGGCCTCGCCGGCGATTGCGCAAGGCACCCGCCAGTTGACCATCGTGTCGACCTGGCCGCGTGACTTCCCCGGTCTGGGCACCTCGGCGCAGCGCCTGGCGCAGCGTATCGGTGAAATCTCGGAAGGTCGCTTCAACGTGGAATACTTCGCCGCCGGCGAGCGCGTGGGCGCGTTCGACGTGTTTGACGAAGTGGCCAGCGGCAACAGCCAGGCCTATATCGGCGCCGATTACTACTGGGTCGGCAAGCACCCCAGCTTTGCCTACTTTACCTCGGTGCCCTTCGGCATGACCACGACCGAGTGGAACGCCTGGATCAAGTACAAGGGCGGCCAGGCGCTTTGGGACAAGCTGTCGGGTGAATTCGGCCTCAAGGCGCTGCCCTGTGGCGCGACCGGCACGCAGGCCGGCGGCTGGTTCAACAAGGAAATCGAAAGCCCCGATGACTTCAAAGGCCTGAAGATGCGTATCCCGGGCCTGGGCGGCAACGTGATGTCCAAGCTGGGCGCCTCGACCGTGTCGCTGCCGGGTGGCCAGATCTATGAAAACCTGGTGTCGGGCTCGATCGACGCGACCGAGTGGGTTGGTCCCTACAACGACTACTTCATGAAGTTCTACG
>JAASTF010000005.1 GCA_021767525.1 Paracoccaceae bacterium | reverse complement strand
CATAGACCGCGCCGATGCCGTTCTGGCCCACCATCGAGAGGTCGAACCCCTCGATTGCGCCCCAATCCATCGTCAGGCCGGGGGCGGTGACCAGGTAATCATAAGGCAGCTTGGTGCCGCTGGCGGTGGTCAGAACATTGGCCTCGGGGTCGATCTCGGCGGCGTATTCAGCCACCAGCTTGACACCCTTGGGCAACCAATCGGTGGTCTGGCTGACCGAGTAATCGGCGGGCTTCAAACCCGCGGCGATCAGGGTAAAGCCCGGCTGATACCAATGCTCGGCCCGGCCATCGACCAGGGTGATCTCGGCCCCGTCCAGACGGTCGACCAGGCGGTTGGCCAGCGCGGTGCCGGCCGCCCCGGCGCCCAAAATGACGATCTTGGCCTTGGTGGCGACCCGTTGCGCCCGTGCAGGCGCGCTGCCTGCCGCCAACAACGCCGCGCCGCCGGCAAGGCCCAGAAAGCCGCGGCGGGTTGGCAGAAACTTGTCCGAATTCATGCGCGTACTCCATTGCATACATCGGAGTTTCTGCATGTGTTAAGCGTCGCGCGCTTTGACCCAGATCAAATAATGCCTTTCAAATGCAGCTTTTCTAGGCAGCGTCGATGTGACCCGTTCGCTGCGCGCGCCGGGCCATCCGCGCGGCGATCAGTGCGGGCACCCCTTCGCGCATGTCCAGGTAGTGTGCAATGGCCGCACGCCCCGGATGCGCGTCGAACAGCGGCGCCAACGCGCGGCACAGGGCCTGCACCGACAGCGCCATGAAATCCTGCGCCAGCAGCGCCGGATCGCCCGCCTGCGCCAGCGCGGCCCGGCCTGCATCCCACGCCGCGCGGGTATCAGGGCAGGTCAGTCGTTGGTCCAGAAAGGCGGCGAACCGCTCGATCGCCGGGCCTTGGGCCAGACGCCCGGCCAGCGTCAGCGCATGAATGCCGTTCGCCCCTTCGTAGATGCGGCAGATGCGGGCGTCGCGCCATGTCTGCTCGACCCCGTATTCCGACAGATAGCCATAGCCACCCAGCACCTGGATCGCCAGATCGGCGGCCTCGGTCCCCGATTCCGAGCCGAAATACTTGGCAATCGGCGTCAGGAAATCCACCAGCGCCGGGTCGTCGCCACGTTCCAGCGCGACGATGGCGGTATGGGCCACCGCGCGGGTCAGCAGGGCACGCGCGCGAATTTCGGCCAGCATATCGGCCACGTCGCGGTGCTGGTCCAATGTGACGGGCTGGCCGTCTGGCCCCCTTCCCTGCACCCGCTCGGCGGCATAGCTGGCCGCCACGTCATAGGCGCGCGCGGCATGGGCCACGCCCTGCAAGGCCACGTCGATCCGTGCGTGGTTCATCATGGTGAACATCGCGCGCAGCCCTCCGCCCTCTTCCCCGATCAACTGCGCCTCGGCCTTGTCGAACACCATCTGGCAGGTGGGCGAGGCGTGCAGGCCCATCTTTTCCTCGATCCGCGTCACCTGCACGCCGTTGCGCGTGCCGTCGCCGCGTTCCGACAGGCAGGCGAACAGCGACAGGCCCTTGACCCCGCTATCGGCCGCGCCGGTGCGCGCCAGCACCAGGTGAAAGATGCCATCGCTCAGATCCTGATCGCCGCCCGAGATAAAGATCTTTTCGCCGCTGATCTGCCATCCATCGCCCGCACGGTCTGCCCGGCAGCGGATGCGCCCCAGGTCAGACCCCGCGCCGGGTTCTGTCAGGCACATGGTGGCGATGCGGGTGCCATCGGCCAGGTCGGGGATCAGGGCGGCGCGCTGATCGTCGGTGCCGAACTGCATCAGCACGCGGATTGCGCCGGGCACCAGCCCGGTGACCATCTGCAGGGAATGATCCGCGCCGCTGAAAATTTCCGACGTGATGCAAAGCGCCACGGCGCCCAGCCCTTGCCCGCCATATTGCTCGGGCGCGGTCAGGCCCGGCCAGCCGTCTTCGCAGTAGCGCTTGTAGACCGCGCCGAACCCGTCGGGCATCCGCACGCGCCCGTTTTCCAGCCGCGCGCCCTGCGCATCGCCCGACGCGCTGAGCGGGGCGATCTCGCCCTCGGCAAAGGCGGCGAAGGCACCGGCGATCTGACCCATCAGGTCGTCGTCCCATTCGGGCAGATCGCCCGCCCCGCAGGCGCGCAGCGTGTAAAGGATGTCGTCGGTGGGCGCGCGGAACTGGGTCATTCCATCAACCCCAGCAGCCGCGCGGCGTTGTTCTTGATGATGTCGGGGCGGATTTCGTCCTTGATGTCGATCTTTTCGAAATCGGCCAGCCAGCGTTCCGGCGTGATCATCGGCCAGTCCGACCCGAACAGCACCTTTTTCTTCAGGATCGAGTTGCAGTAGCGCACCAGGATCGGCGGGAAATATTTCGGCGACCAGCCGCTGAGGTCGATATAGACATTGGGCTTGTGCTGGGCCACGGCCAGCGCCTCTTCCTGCCAGGGAAAGCTGGGATGGGCCATGATGATCTTCATGTCGGGGAAATCGACGGCCACATCGTCGAGGTACATCGGGTTCGAGAATTTCAGCCGCATCCCGTTGCCGCCACGCATCCCGCTGCCCACGCCGGTTTGCCCGGTGTGGAACAGGCCGATGCAGCCATGCTCGGCCAGCAGTTCATAGAACGGGTAGGCCATGCGATCGTTGGGATAAAAACCCTGGAAGGTCGGGTGAAACTTGAACCCCTTGATCCCATGTTCTTCGATCAGGCGGCGCGCCTCGCGCACGGCCATCTTGCCCTTCCACGGGTCGATCGAGGCAAAGGGGATCAGCACGTCGCTGTTGTCCTTGACCAGCTCGATCACCTCGTCATTGGAATAGCGGCGGTAGCCGGTTTCGCGTTCGGCATCGACGGGAAAGATCACCGCCGCGATGTTCTGTTCGCGGAAATGCGCGGCGGTTTCGGGGATGGTCGGCGGATGCTGCCACGGCGCACCGAAATAGCGGGCCATCGTCGATTGCAGGTCGTCATAGCCATCGTCGGAATGACAGCCGCAGGGCTCTTCGGCATGGGTGTGGATGTCGATGGCGCGGATCTTGTTAAGGTCGATCATCGGATTGTCCTTTCAGGCGGTGCGCTTTTGTCTGGGTGCGGGAGTGGGGGCCAGCCCCCACACCCCCGGAGTTTTCTTGGCAAGATGAAGTCAGATGCGGATCACGGCCGGGTCGGCGTCGTCATAAAGCCGCGCAACAAGATCGGCCCGGCGGGTCAGGACGCGACGCAGGTTCAGGTTGCCCTTGGCGGTCATTTCCTGCGCCTCGAGGCTGGGCGGCTCGGTCAGAACGACGGCACGCCCCACCCGTGTGGACGAACCGGTGGCGGTTTCGGCCAGCGGCGCCAGACGCGCGGCGATATCGGCCATCAGCGCGGGGTCGGTGCATATTCCGTCGCCCGTGGCGGGTTTGGCGGGAAAGATCATCGCGCCAAGCTCGGCCCGGTCATGGCCGGTTATGACGATATCGGCGGCCAGCCCGTCCAGAGCGGTCATCAACTGCCCGCGCAGCGCGGCCACGCGCACCCAGGTGCCCGAGGTCAGCTTGAAATCTTCGGAAATGCGCCCGTCGAAACGCAGGCCGCGGTCGGGCTGATCCTCGTCCACCAGGCGCACGGCGTCGCCAGTGATCAGGAACCCTTCGTCGTCGAACGCCTCTTTCGTCTTGGCCGGGTCTTCGAAATAGCCGGGCATGATGTTGGGGCCTTTCACGCGCAGCTCGTAGCGGCCCTCGTCCTCGGGCAGCAGCTTGACCTCGGTGCCGGCCAGCGGCGCGCCAACGATGCCGGATTTGGTGATCCGCTCATGCGTCAGCAGAACGGCGGGGGCGGTTTCGGTCATGCCCCAGCTGCTGACCATCAGCGGCACGTCGCCCGTCACCTCGCGCGCCATGTCGCCCAGCGCGTCCCAGGTTTCCTGCGGCAGCGAGGCACCGGCGTAAAAGGTGAAATGCAGCCCCTCGAAAAACCGGCGGCGCAGGTCGGCATCGGCACGCAGCGCGGCCACCTGCCGGGCATAGCCCACTGGCACGTTGAACGACAGCGTGCCGACATGCATCTGCATGTTTTCCAGCGTGCGCGGGAACAGCGCATCGGTGGGTTTGCCATCGTCGATATAAAGCGCGCCGCCATTGGCCAGCATCATGTTGAAATTATGCGAGCCGCCAAAAACGTGGTTCCAGGGCAGCCAATCCAGGATCTTGGGCGGCTCGGCCCGCAGCACCGGGAACGCATCGGCGATCTGGGTCTGGTTCACGCACATCATCCGATGGGTCGTCAGCACGCCCTTGGGGTGCGAGGTCGAGCCCGAGGTGAACAGGATCTTGCCCACCGTATCGGGCGTGACCTGTGCGTGCGCGGCAGCCACGTCGCCAGCGCCGCCTTTCAACGCCTCGGCAATCGGTGTGACGGGGCGTGGCGCGCCCTGCGCGTGGCTGGCCAGAACGGGGATACCGGCCAGTTGCGGCAGGGCCAGCGCCTCGGCATAGCGCGCGGCATCGTCCACATAGATCAGCGCCGGCCGCACCTTTTCGACCACGTAAATCAGCCGGTCATGCGCGCCGGGGATCAGCGAATACTGCTCGGCCACCGGCACGTTCGCGCGGCCCACATATTGCGCGGCCAGCGCCAAGAGCCCGTGATCGACCGAGTTGCCCGAGATCATCATCACCGGCCCCTCGGGCTGCTCCAGCAGCCAGGCGGCCAGCGCCTGCACCTGCTGCAACGCTTCGGCATAGGTGACTTCGCGCCATCCCGCGCCCGAGCGTTCGGCCAGGAAAATCGCATCGGGCGTGCGGGCCGCCCATTCGTTCAGCCAGGTGCCGGTGCTGGGCGCCACCGGGCCCAGTTCGTGGCGCGAGGTCAGGATCACGGCGCCGTCGTCACGGACGGTGCGGTTCACCGATTGCGGGGCATTCTTTGCAACTGTCATGGCTCAGGTCCTGATTTTGGACAGAAGATCGACCAGCGTCCGCCGGTCTTCGGCGGTCAGCCCGGCGAACATCCGGTCTTCGTGGGCGACAAGCGCCTGATGCGCCTGGCTTTGCTGTTGCAGCCCGGCAGGTGTCGGGTGCAGGGCGATGGCGCGGCGGTCGGCCGCGCTGCGTTTGCGGCTGATCCAGCCCGATTTTTCCAGCTTGTCGATCACCGCCACGCTGTTCGACCGCTCGATCCCCAGCGCCGCGGCCAGCTCGGTCTGGCGCACGCCGGGGGCCTGGCAGATCACGCTGAGCGCGGAAAAGGTGGTGATGCGCAGCCCCATCGGCTCAAGCACGCGGGCGGCATCGGCGGTGACGGCGGTGCTGGCACGCTTCATCGTGTAACCGATGAGATCGCGCAGCCCGGTATCCAGGTCCGAGGCCGCCAGCAGGGTGTCGGCTTGATCGCTCATCGGATCAGCGGAATTGCGGCTGGCGCTTTTCAAGGAACGCGCTCAGCCCCTCTTGGGCGTCGGGGCTGGTTTGCGTCAGCGCGGCACAGAGCGATTCCGTGAACAACCCGTCGGCCTTCGACATGTCCTCGATCCGGCTTAGCGCGTGGATCATCACGTAATTCGACAGCCCCGCGTTGCGCGCGATCTTGCCTGCCAGCTCCATCGCCAGATCCAGCGCTTCACCCTCGCCCACGGCATAGTGGCACAGGCCCAGGCGCTCGCCTTCCTCGGCGTTGTACTTGCGGCCGGTCAGCATCATCTCGATCATCCGGTCGGCGCCCAGGATACGGCCCACGCGCACCGACGCACCGCCGCCCACATAAATGCCGCGCCGCCCCTCGGGCAGCTGGAAAATGGTGCTGGGCTCGGCGATGCGCACATGGGTTGCGGTGGCCAGTTCCAGCCCGCCGCCGATCACCGCGCCGAACATCGCCGACACCACGGGCAGGCCGGAATACTGGATCTTGTCCATCACGGCGTGCCAGCCGCGGCTGTGGCGCATCGTGCCCTCGGCGTCGCGCTGCACCTGCTCCGACAGATCCAACCCCGAGCAATAATGCCCCGCCGTGCCGGTCAGCACGACCACCTTCACCCCCTCGGGCGGGTTGGAAAAGAACCCGTCCAGCGCGGCCAGCAGCGTGTCGTTCATGGCGTTGCGCTTGTCGGGGCGGTTCATCGTCAGAACCGCGATCGGCCCGTCGATGCGGGTTTGCAGAATCTCGGACATGGGGCCTCCTCGCCTTATTTGTTATATTGTATAACTAAATGCACGCAGCAAATCCAGCGCGAAATGCCCCGGCGCGCGCATGCCGGGGCAAAAGATCAGTGCAGGACCCGTAGCAGACCCAGGGTAATGACCGGGAACGCCACCAGGATCACCACGCGGATGATGTCGGAGGCGACGAAATACATCACCGCCTTGTAGGTTTCCAACATCGGCGTCTTGCGATCCATCGAGTTGATGACGAACAGGTTCATCCCCACCGGCGGCGTAATCAGCCCCACCTCGACCACGATCAGAACGATGATACCGAACCAGATCGCCGTTTCCTCAAGCGTCATGCCGAAATCCAGGGTCGAGATGATGGGAAAGAAGATCGGGATCGTCAGCAAGATCATCGACAGGCTGTCCATGATGCAGCCGAACACCAGGTAGAGCGCCAGGATGATCGCCAGGAGCAGCCAGGGCGAATAGCCCAGGTCACCCACCCAAGACGCCAGTTCCTGCGGCACCTGGGTCAGCGCCAGAAAGCCGTTATAGAACCCCGCGCCCAGCACGATGAAAAAGATCATCGCGGTCGACCGCGCGGTGGACCAAAAGCTTTCCGACAGGCTTTTGCGCGTCATGCCCCCGTTGAACAGCGCGATCAGCCCGGTGCCCAGCGCACCCACGGCCGCACCTTCGGTCGGTGTGAACCAGCCCAGGTAGATGCCCAGCACGACCAGCAGGAAAACCAGCAGAACGGGCCAGACCTTGAACAGCGCGGCGAACCGCTCGGAATAGGGCATGGGCGGACGCACACCCGCGCTGTCGGGGTTCAGCCGCACGTAAAGCGAAATGGTCAGCATGTAACCGATGGCAGCCAGTATCCCGGGGATGAAGGCCGCCAGGAACAGCTTGGCGATGTTCTGTTCGGTCAGGATGGCATAGATCACCAGGATGACCGAGGGCGGGATCAGGATGCCCAGCGTGCCGCCCGCCGCCAGCGTGGCGGTGGAAAACCCACCCGAATAGCCATAGCGGCGCAGTTCGGGCAGGGCCACCTGCCCCATCGTGGCAGCCGTGGCAAGCGAGCTGCCGCAGATCGCGCCAAAGCCCGCGCAGGCGCCCACCGCCGACATCGCCACGCCGCCGCGCCGATGGCCCAGCCAGGCCTCGGCCGCCTTGAACAGCGCGGTCGACATGCCGCCCAAGGTGGCGAACTGCCCCATCAGCAGGAACATCGGCACGATCGACAGCGAATAGCTGGAAAAGGTCGAATAGCTTTCGGATTTCAGCTTGGCCAGCGCCACGGTCCAGCCGCCGGTGACGAAATACAGCCCCCCAAGCCCGACCAGGAACATCGACAGGCCGATCGGCACACGCAGGAAAATCATCAGCAGCAGAACGGGGAACGAGGTCAGCCCGATTTCAAGATTGCTCAATGGTCCGCCCCCCCGGCGGGCGCGATGATCACACGGCCCGTGAAAAACTCGACGCTGCGCACCACGGCCATGTAGACGCCGGCCAATGCCGCGACCACCGCAGCCACCAGCGACGCGGCATAGGCCCACCAGATCGGAAACTGAATCAGAAAGGTGGTTTCGTTATACTGCATCTTCGACAGCATCCCTTCGTACAGCCGCCAGGCGATCAGGATCAGCACCGCGGCAAAGACGACCTCCACCACCATCTGGATGAACTTGTTGGCGGTGATGCCCAGCTTGGACGTGAAAATGTCCACCGTCGCGTGGCCGTTGGTGATCTGGCAGAACGGCAGAAAGGCAAAGATGGCAAAGGCGATGCCGGCTTCGACCAGCTCGAAATCGCCCAGGATCGGGCCGACGCCGGTATCCAGCAGCGTCTTGGTCGCGCCGCCCAGCAGGGCCTCGCCCAAGCCGCTGTGCAGAAAGGTGTTGATGCCGCGCCCCAGCACCGAAACGCAGGTCAGCAGGATCAGCGCGGTCAGCACGATCCCCCCCAGCAGCGCCATAAAGCGGGCCAGTCCGTTCATCAAACGGTGCATGACTTCCGGTCCCCTGTTGATGACTGATCCGGGCCGCGCCACCATTTCGCGGCGCAGCCCGGACAGTGGCGTTCGGTTACTGGCTGTTCTTCTCGATCAGCGCCGTTGCCTCGTCGACAATGGCCTCGCCGTCAAACCCCGCATCGTCCATCGCCGCGATCCAGTCGGCAACGGTATCCTGCGCGGCGGCCTTCCACTCGGCCACCTGGGCATCGTCCAGCGTGATGATGTTGTTGCCCATCTCGGCCGCCTTGGCGCGCTCGGGCGCGTCGTAAGAGGCCATGGTCTTGCCCATCCAGGCCGACAGGTCCGCGCCCGAATTGTTGTCGATCACGGCCTTCAGATCGTCAGGCAGCGCGTCATACTTGGCCTTGTTCATCGCAAAGATGAACGCGGTGGTATAAAGCGCCTCGTCGCCGAACTCGGTGTGGTTCTTGACCAGCTCGGGCACCTTCAGGGCGCCGGTCACCTCCCACGGGATCACGGTGGCGTCGATCACGCCCTTCGACAGCGCCTCGGGCACCGCCGGCACCGGCATCCCGATGGGCGTGGCGCCCATCTTGGTGAACATCATGTTGGTGGTGCGCGTCGGCGCGCGCAGCTTGACACCGTTCAGGTCGGCAACGCTGGTGATCGGCTCTTTCGAGTGGATCAGGCCCGGCCCGTGCACCCACAGCGCGATCACCTTGAAATCCTTGTAATCGGCGTCGAACATGTTCTTTTCGGCGAACTCCCAATAGGCGCGGCTGGTCGCCTCGGCATCCTTCATGGTGAAGGGCAGTTCGAACACCTCGGCCTGCGGAAAGCGGCCAGGGGTGTAGCCCGCCACGGTCCAGACGATATCGGCAATGCCGTCGATCGCCTGGTCGATCAACTGCGGCGGCTTGCCGCCCAGCTGCATGGCCGGGAAATGGTCGATCTGGATCCGGCCATTCGATTCTTCCATCACGCGCTCGGCCCAGGGCATCAGCATATGCTTGGGCACATTGGCCTGCGCGGGCAGGAACTGGTGCATCTTCAGCGTCACGTCCTGCGCCATCGCGGCGCCGGTCGTCAGGGTCAGCGCCAGCGCGGCCCCGGCGGCGACTCCCAGAAATTCACGGCGTTTGGTCATTCTCTCTCTCCCTAAAGGTTGGAATGGCCCGCCTTTGGGCGGCGGGCCTTTTTTAGTTGGACTGATATTCCGACATAAGTTGGTTGGCTTCGTCAATCATTTCCTGACCGTTGATGCCTTTTTCCGCCACATCCGCGATCCACGCGTCATAGACCGGGCGCGCCATCTCTTCCCACATCTTGGCGTCCTCGGCCGAGATCGTGATGATGTTGTTGCCGCGATCCACGGCGACCTGGCGGGCGGGGCCATCGGCCTCTTGCATAACACCGCCGGCGAAGACCGAAAACTCCAACCCCGAATTGGCGTCGATCACGGCCTTCAGGTCGTCAGGCAGGCTGTCATACCGCGCCTTGTTCATCGCCATCACGAAGGTCAGGTTGTAAATCGCCGGGCCGTCGAACTCGGTGTGGTTTTCCACCAATTCGGCCACCTTCAGAGCGGTCGTCACCTCCCACGGGATGGTGGCACCGTCGATCACACCCTTGCTGAGCGATTCCGGGATCGCCGTCACCGGCAGGCCCACGGGCACCGCACCCAAAAGGTCCAACAACTGGTTCACCATGCGCGAGCCGCCGCGGATCTTCATCCCGTTCAGGTCTTCGGGCGCGGCCACCGGCCGCTTGGTATGCAGCATCCCCGGACCGTGCACAAAGGTCGCCAGGATCTTTACATCGCGAAAATCGGTATCCGCCATGTGACGTTCATACATCTTCCAATAGGCGTAAGAGGCCGCGCGCGCATCGGTCACCATGAACGGCAGCTCGAACACCTCGGTCCGCGGGAACCGTCCGGGGGTAAAACCGTTCACCGCCCAGACGATATCGGCCACGCCGTCGATGGCCTGGTCGATCAGCTGCGGCGGCGTGCCGCCCAGAGCCATGCCGTGAAAGCGGTCGATCTTGATGCGGCCATCGCTGTCGGCCTCGACCTTGTCGGCCCAGACATCCAGAACCAGCTTGGGCACGTTGGCCTGCGGCGGCAGGAACTGGTGCAGGCGCAGCGTCACCTCTTGCGCCAGCGCGCCGGTTGCCGTCATCGCCAACAGGGTCAGGGCCGCGGCACCGCCGCGCAGGGTCTTGATAAAGGTCATGGTCTCTCCTCCCACGTATATCGGTCGGCCCGCCGCGTCTCCTCGGCGCGGGCGGGCCTTGGGGCGGGCCGCTATTCGGCCGGGCCCAGTTTCAGCGTGACGGGCGCCAGCCCGTCGATGGTGCCCACGATTTCGTCACCCGCAACAACCGCGCCCACGCCGGCCGGTGTGCCGGTATAGATCAGGTCGCCCGGCTCGAGGTGGTAAAAGCGCGACAGGTGGGCGATGATTTCCGGCACCGACCAGATCAGGTCGGACAGCTTGGAATCCTGCTTGACCGCGCCATTCACCTCCAGCGCGATGCGCTGTTCGCCGATCTCGAACTCGCCAGCCTGGCAAATCGGCGCGATGATCGCGCTGTGCTCCACATCCTTGCCCAGATCCCAGGGGCGCTGCTTTTCGCGCGCGGCCAGCTGCAGGTCGCGGCGCGTCATGTCCAGACCGCAGGCATAGCCGAACACATGGTCCAGCGCGTCGGCTTCGCTGACGCGGAAGGCCGGTTTGCCGATCGCCACCACGAATTCCATCTCGTAATGGTAATTCTCGGTTTCCAGCGGATAGGGGATGGTCGCCCCGGTATGGCAGATCGCCCAGGGCGTCTTGGTGAAATAGAACGGCGCCTCGCGGTCGACCTCGACCCCCATTTCAGCGGCATGGGCGGCATAGTTGCGCCCGACGCAGAAAATGCGCCGCACCGGATAGGTGTTGTCGCTGCCCGCGACGGGCACTTCGGGTAGGGGGGGAAGATCGAAGAATCGGCTCATTCCAAAAGGCTCCTTGCTGCCACAGATGGGCACATCGGCCCTGACTCGAAAATAGTTCGTATACTTATTTTCTGCCAGGGTCAATCAAAGCGACAATGGTTATAGTGTATAACAAAAACCCCTCGCGCAAGGATTCTCTGTCACCGCACCAGGATGGCCCGAAAATCGTTGACATTGGTGCCCGTCGGCCCCGGCACGAACAGCGCGTCGATGGCGGCAAAGGCGCCATAGGCATCGTTATCGGCCAGCGCCTGCGCCGGGTCGATCCCCGCCGCGCGCATCCGGGCCGCTGTCTGACCGTCGGCAAAGGCGCCGGCATTGTCCTCGGACCCGTCGATGCCATCGGTATCGGCGGCAAGGGCGCAGATGCCCTCGCAGCCGTCGATGGCAATGGCAAAGGCCAGCAGGAATTCCGAATTGCGCCCGCCCCGCCCCTTGCCGCGCAGGGTGACGGTGGTTTCGCCCCCCGACAGGATCAGCGCAGGCGCCGCAAAGGGCCGATTGTTCCGCACAACTTCACGCGCGATGGCGGCGTGCACGCGGGCCACCTCGCGTGCCTCACCCTCGATCGCGTCCGACAGGATATGCGCGGTCAACCCGTGATCGGCGGCCAGTTGCGCCGCCGCTTCCAACGATTGCGCGGCCGAGGCGATCACCGTCACCCGATCACGGTCAAAGGCGGGGTCTTCAGGGCGTGGCGCATCCTCGGGCGCGGTTTCCAGGAACTGCGCCAAACGGTCGGGCAAGGCGATGGCGTAATCGCGCAGCGCCGCGCGCGCGGCGGCACGGTCGGTGGCGTCGGGCACCGTGGGGCCGCTGGCGACCTGCGCCGGGTCGTCGCCCGGCACGTCCGACACGATCAGGCTGACCACCCGCGCCGGATGCGCCGCCGCCGCCAGCCGCCCGCCCTTGATGGCCGATACCTGCTTGCGAATGGCGTTCATCGCGCCGATGGGCGCACCGCTGCGCAAGAGGGCGGCGTTCAACTCCCGCTCGTCCTCCAGCGTCAAACCCTCGGGCGGCGCGGGCAGCAGGGCCGAGCCGCCCCCGCAGATCAGCGCCACCACCACGTCATCCGGCCCCAGCCCCCCCACCGCATCAAACAGCGCGCGCGTCGCCTGCGCCCCCGCCGCATCGGGCACCGGATGCGCGGCCTCCAGCACGCGGATGTGGCGTGTGTCACAACCATAGCCATAGCGCGTGACCACCACGCCCTCGCAATCGCCCCACAGCCCCTCGAAGGCCGCGGCCATCTGCGCCGCCCCCTTGCCCGCGCCCACAACAACCGTGCGCCCCTTGGGCCGGTCGGGCAAATGCGGCGCCAGCGCGCGCGCCGGATCGGCGGCGGCCACGGCGGCCTCGAACAGCTGGATCAACAGGCGGCGGTCATCACTCATGCGCGCAGCCTAGCCGCCCCGCCGCCCCTGCGCCAGCCACCTTGCGCCACGCGGATTCTGGCGCTATGCGCTGCGCCATTCTGGCCCTATTTTTCCGCCGCGCGACAAGATGTGATAGGGTCAAGGAAATGCGCGCACCCACCGCGCGCCATGACCCCATCCAAACCATGCCGGAGCGCCCCAATGGACGGAACCTTTGACAACGACCTTTCCAAAATCGTCGACATGGATCGCGCCCATGTCTGGCACCACCTGACCCAGCACAAGCCCTTTGAAACCGGCGCCCCCCGCGTCATCGTCGAAGGCAAGGGCATCCATGTCTGGGACCAGCACGGCAAGAAACATCTCGATGCCGTGTCGGGCGGGGTCTGGACGGTGAACGTGGGCTATGGCCGCGAATCCATCGCCGACGCGGTGCGCGAACAGCTGGTCAAAATGAACTATTTCGCGGGCTCCGCCGGATCGATCCCCGGCGCGATTTTTTCGGAGAAACTTATCGACAAGATGCCGGGGATGAGCCGGGTTTACTACACCAACTCGGGCTCCGAGGCGAACGAGAAGGCGTTCAAGATGATCCGCCAGATCGCGCACAAGCGGTATGGCGGCAAAAAGCGCAAGATCCTCTACCGCGACCGCGACTATCACGGCTCGACCATCGGGGCGATGTCCTGCGGCGGCCAGGACGAGCGTAACGCGCAATACGGCCCCTTCTCGCCCGATTTCATCCGCGTGCCGCACTGCATGGAATACCGCAAGCACGAACAGGACGGCGCTCCGGACGAAAACTATGGCGAATGGGCGGCCGAACAGATCGAACAGGTCATCCTGCGCGAAGGCCCCGACACCGTGGGCGGCCTCTGCCTGGAACCCGTCACCGCTGGCGGCGGCGTCATCACCCCGCCCGAAGGCTATTGGCAAAAGGTGCAGGAGATCTGCCGCAAATACGACATCCTGCTGCATATCGACGAGGTCGTGTGCGGCGTCGGCCGCACCGGCGGCCAGTGGTTCGGCTATCAGCATTACGGGATCGAGCCCGATTTCGTGACCATGGCCAAGGGCGTGGCCAGCGGCTACGCCGCCATCGCCTGCTGCGTCACGACCGAGCGCGTGTTCGACATGTTCAAGGACGACGCCAGCGATCCGCTGGATTATTTCCGCGACATCTCAACCTTTGGCGGCTGCACCGCCGGGCCGGCCGCCGCGATCGAGAACATGCGCATCATCGAGGATGAGGGCCTGCTGGAAAACACCGCGCGCATGGGCGACTACATGCTCGATCAGCTGCGCGCGCTACAGGACAAGCACAAGGTGATCGGCGACGTGCGCGGCAAGGGCCTGTTCCTGGGCGCCGAGCTGGTGGCCGACCGCGACACGCGCGAGCCGGTGGACGAAAAGCTGGCACAAAAGGTCGTGGCCGAATGCAACGCGCAGGCGGTCATCATCGGCGTCACCAACCGCTCGATCCCCGGGCGCAACAACACCCTGTGCTACAGCCCCGCGCTGATCGCCACCAAGGATCATATCGACGAGATCATCACCGCCACCGACACGGCGCTGACCCGCGTTTTCGGCTAGGGCGTTACCTCTTCCGGCCGACCTGCCCGCCGTGCCTCCCGCGCGGCGGGCTTTTTCTTTTGGCGGGCGGGCGCTTGGGGCAGGTCTGCTTTGGGCCATTTGCGGCCATCCGTACACGAAGCTCCCGCGCGAATAGCGGCCGCAGGCCGCCGCGCATCGTCGGGCCGCCCCCACGGCCCGGCGATTTGGTCGGGCCAGGCGCACCGTGTCGAGCGCCTTCGGATTTGGTAACGATAAACCAAGAGGCTCATAGGTCAGGATCGCCGCGCCGCGGCCCGACGCTGCCCGGCTTCGCAAGTCACTCCAAACGGCAGCTAAGCCCCGCGTAGCTGCCTTTCATTCAGACTGCAGCGATCGGCAATCTCGAACCCAATGCCACTGGTGTAGCAACTTGGACGGGTGTCGGCTAATCTAAGGACCTACTTGGATTTCTTGTCGTGGAGTCTGAATTGACCGCGAACCAGATAACTGTGCTTATGATAGCTTTGGTCGTTGGCTTTTTGGTCGTCGGCCTCCTGCTAAATTCGAGACGAAAAAAGAAAACCAAGCCACCGAAGGTCCACGGACCACACTCTCCGGGAGCAGGCTACGACGCGAAAGAAATCGCCCGCAGCAAGGGCAGTGGCATGGCAGATGGTGGCGTAGGGTAATCCAGCAGCAACCTTTCGCTTAGCCAGACTGAAGGACAGAAAAGGCCCGCGTATCAGCGTCTCGCTCAAACGACGGCGATCAACAGGGCACAGCCGATCTCGTCACCAGGCGTAGTCCCCTCACACCCCATGCGCCGCGCGGCTATCCTCCGGCGCCTCGTCGCGCTCGTCCATGCCATAGTCGCGGATCACGCCCGCCACGCGCAGGCGGTAACCCGCGAACATCACGTCGCGCCCGGCTTTCTGCGCGCCGCGATGCTGTGGCAGGGTGCGCCATGCCTCCAACGCGGCCTCATCCTCCCAGAACGAAATCGACAGCAGCTTGCCCGGTGTCGTCAGGCTTTGAAACCGCTCGACGCTGATGAACCCCGGCACGCTTTCGGCCAGGGGCCGCATCTTGGCGGCCATGTCCAGATACGGCTCTTGCTGCCCCTCGGCGGGGAAAACTTCGAATATCACGGCGATCATGGCGGTCCCTCGGGTCTGTTGGCCCGCCCAATCTGGAAAATTTCGCCGTCAATCGCAAAGCCTTTCCAGCCCCGCCCGATAATGCCAATTTACCGCCTCCGTATATCCAGATACCGTCGCGATCATGGCCATCTCGGTTGAAAACTTCTTTCTCGATCCGCGCAGCGATGCGACGCTGCAATCGCGCATCCAGCAGATGATCGCGCAGGGCATCCTGTCGGGCCGGTTCCGGCGGGGCGAGAAACTGCCCTCCTCGCGCAAGCTGGCCGCGCATCTGGGCGTCAGCCGCATCACCGTGACGCTCGCCTATACCGAGCTTGTGGCCTCGGACTACCTGATGGCGCGCGGGCGATCGGGCTATTACGTCTCCGATGGCGCGCCCGAACCCCTGCCCGTGGCCAAGACACAGGTGGTCGAGGACAAGGTGGATTGGGTCCGCGCCATCGGCCAGCGCTTTACCGGCGGGGCGGCGCCGGAAAAGCCGCTCGACTGGGCGCGCTATCGCTATCCGTTCATCTATGGGCAGTCCGATCCCACGCTTTTCGACCACGCCAACTGGCGGCTTTGCGCGGTGCAGGCGCTGGGGCAAAAGGATTTCGCCGCGCTGACCGCCGACCAGTATGACCAGGACGACCCGCAGCTGGTCGAATTCATCGCCCGCCACACCCTGCCCCGCCGCGGAATCATCGCGCAGCCTGGGCAGATCCTGGTCACGATGGGCGCGCAGAACGCGCTGTGGCTGGCCGCCCAGGTGCTGCTGACCCAGCGCCGCCGCGCCGCGGTCGAAGATCCCTGTTACCCCGCCCTGCGCGACGTGCTGACGCAATCGCGCTGCCACCTGTCGCCGGTGCCGGTGGATGCCGACGGGCTGCCGCCCGATGCGATCCCCGACGGGACCGACGTGGTTTTCACCACCCCCTCGCACCAGTCGCCCACCTCGGCCACCATGCCACTTGCGCGCCGCCACGCGCTGCTTAACCGCGCGCGGGACATGGATGCCTTGATCGTTGAGGATGATTACGAGTTCGAAATGGCCTTTCTGCGCAAACCCTCGCCCGCGCTGAAATCGCTGGATGAGGATGGGCGCGTGATCTACGTGGGCAGCTTTTCCAAATCGCTATTTCCGGGGCTGCGGCTGGGCTATCTGGTGGGGTCCGCGCCCTTTATCCGCGAGGCGCGCGCCCTGCGCGCCAGCGTGCTGCGCCACCCGCCCGGCCTGATGCAGCGCGCGGCGGCCTATTTCCTGTCGCTGGGCCATTACGACGCGCTGATCCGGCGCACAGCACAGGCCTATGCCGAACGCCGCCGGGTGATGGAGGATGCGATGGCCCAGCACGGGCTGGACATCGCCGGGCGCGGCGCGCATGGCGGATCGAGTTTCTGGATGCAGGCGCCCGAGGGCGTCGACACCGCCCGCCTGGCCGCGCGCCTGCGCGACGACGACGTACTGATCGAGCCGGGCCGACCCTTCTTTGCCACCGACGACCCGCCGCGCAATTTCTATCGGCTCGCCTATTCCTCGATCCCCGCGGCGCGCATCCCCGAAGGCGTGGCGCGCATCGCACGGGCGATGGGGTAACCCCCCCGGACAACGCCGCGCAAGCGCCCGACCACGGGTGGGCGCCGCATCGCCTGAACGACGCGCTTTATCGCGACACATCCGCCGTCCGCCCGTTCGACGCGCACCGTCGAAAAGCGCCCGCCCGGGGGGCGGTCGGGCGCTTGCGCGGCAGCCCTGCGGGCTGCTATTCGCGCAACAGGGTTACACCCCCAAACTGGCCCTATCCCGCCACCCCGTCTGGCCCTATCACCGCGGCCCCCAGCGGTTACCCTGACCGCCAGCCGGGCCACCCGCCCGAATCCCAACCCCGGACGGAGATCACCACGATGAAAATGACCACCGAAGAAGCCTTTGTAAAAACCCTGCAAATGCACGGGATCGAACACGCCTTCGGCATCATCGGATCGGCCTTCATGCCGATCTCCGACCTCTTTCCCCGCGCCGGCATCACCTTTTGGGATTGCGCGCACGAAGGCTCGGGCGGGATGATGGCCGATGGCTACACGCGCGCCACCGGCAAGATGTCGATGATGATCGCCCAGAACGGCCCCGGCATCACAAATTTCGTCACCGCCGTCAAAACCGCCTATTGGAACCACACGCCGCTGCTGCTGGTCACGCCCCAGGCCGCCAACAAGACGATCGGCCAGGGCGGCTTTCAGGAAGTGGAACAAATGGACCTTTTCAAGGACATGGTCGCCTACCAGGAAGAGGTGCGTGACCCCTCGCGCGTGGCCGAGGTGCTGAACCGCGTGATCCTGAACGCCCGCCGCGCCAGCGCGCCGGCGCAGATCAACATGCCGCGCGATTTCTGGACGCAGGTGATCGATATCGACCTGCCCGAGATCGTCGAATTCGAACGCCCCGCCGGTGGCGAAAACGCCATCGAAAAAGCGGCCGAGCTGCTGAAAGGCGCGAAATTCCCCGTCATCCTGAACGGCGCGGGCGTGGTGCTGGGCGGCGCGATCCCGGCCTCGATGGCGCTGGCCGAAAAACTGGGCGCGCCGGTCTGCGTGGGCTACCAGCACAACGACGCCTTCCCCGGCAGCCACCCGCAATTCGCAGGCCCCCTGGGCTATAATGGCAGCAAGGCGGGTATGGAGCTGATCTCGCAGGCCGACGTGGTGCTGTGCCTGGGCACGCGTCTGAACCCGTTTTCGACCTTGCCGGGCTACGGCATCGATTACTGGCCCAAGGACGCCGCGATCATCCAGGTCGATATCAACCCCGACCGGATCGGCCTGACCAAGAAAGTCAGCGTTGGCATCGTCGGCGACGCGAAAAAGGTGGCCGAGGCGCTGGACGCGAAACTCCCCGATATCGACGGCGAGTCCAAACGCGCCCGGCTTGACCTGATCGCCAAGACGAAATCCGCCTGGGCGCAGCAACTGGCCAGCATGGATCACGAAGATGACGATCCCGGCACCACTTGGAACCAGCGCGCCCGCGACGCCAAACCCGACTGGATGAGCCCCCGCATGGCCTGGCGCGCGATCCAAAGCGCGCTCCCGCGCGAGGCGATCATTTCCAGCGACATCGGCAACAACTGCGCCATCGGCAACGCTTACCCGGCCTTCGAAGAGGGGCGCAAATACCTGGCGCCGGGCCTGTTCGGGCCCTGTGGCTATGGCTTGCCCTCGATCATCGGCGCCAAGATCGGCTGCCCGGATGTGCCGGTGGTGGGGTTCGCGGGCGACGGCGCCTTCGGCATCGCCGTCACGGAACTGACGGCCATCGGCCGCCCCGAATGGCCCGCCATCACGATGGTGGTGTTCCGCAACTACCAATGGGGCGCAGAAAAGCGCAACTCGACCCTGTGGTATGACGACAATTTCGTGGGCACCGAGCTTGATGACAACGTCACCTACGCCGGCATCGCCAAAGCATGTGGGCTGCAAGGCGTGCAGGCCCGCACCATGGACGAATTGCAGGACGCCCTGACCAAGGCCATCGACGACCAGATGACCCACGGCAAAACCACGCTGATCGAGGCGCTGATCAACCAGGAATTGGGCGAGCCCTTCCGCCGCGACGCAATGAAGAAACCCGTGGCCGTCGCCGGCATCGACCCCGCCGACATGCGCCCGCAAGCGGTGTGATCGGTGCCCGACAGGATCGGCCTGGCCTTCGCCTTTGAAATCCGCGCCGAAATCGCGCCGCCGCTCGATGGCGGCGCGGGGCGGGCCGGGCACCGGCGCGTGATCCCGATCACCGGCGGCACGGTCGACGGGCCGCGCCTGACCGGCCGCGTGGTGCCCGGCGGCGCCGACTACGAGCTGCAACGCACCGATGGCGCGTCACTGGTCGAGGCGCATTATACGATCCAGGCCAGCGACGGCACGCCGATCTACATCGTGAACAAGGGCCTGTTCACCGCCCCGGCGCAGGTGATCGCCCAGGTCGATGCCGGGCAAGAGGTGTCGCCGGATGACTACTATTTTCGCACGGCACCAGTCTTCGATGCGCCCGACGGCCCGCATGGCTGGCTGTCCGACCGCCTTTTCGTGGCCGAGGCGCGGTTCACCCCGGCCCAGGTCACGATCCGCGTTTACCAGGTGACATGACACGCCCCGCCCGCATCCCCACAAACTCCATGAACATGGAGTTTGCCCGCGTTTTTCCTGAAAAAACGCGGCCCTACCCCAGGGCCAGCGTGACCAGTGTCGCGTCCACGATATCGTCCACGGTGGCGCCGCGCGACAGGTCGCAAACCGGGCGGCGGAAGCCTTGCAAGATCGGGCCCAGCGCCTGCGCGCCGGCCAGTTCCTGCGCCAGCTTGTACGCGATGTTGCCGGCGTCCAGGCTGGGAAAGATCAGCACGTTGGCATCGCCCCCCGCCACACCCTTTTGCGCGGCGATCGCGGCGTTCAGCGCCGCATCGGCCTGCACTGGCCCGGCAAAGCCCGTCAACTCGGCCGCCGCGCGCACCTGCTCCACCGACGCGCCTGCGCCGCTTTGGCCGGTCGAAAACGACAACAGCGCCACCCGCGCCGGTCCCAACAGCGCCTCTGCCGACGCGGCCGAGGCGCGCGCGATATCCGCCAGATCCGCCGCCTCGGGCGCGACGTTCAGCGCGCAATCGGCCCAGATCATCTGCCGCCCGTCGAGAAACCGCATCAGGAAAAACGACGACGGAATGCGCACTCCCTCGCGCAGCCCGATGGCAAGGCCCGCCGCCTCGATCACCCGCCGCGTCGGTGCCACGACCCCGGCCACCATCGCATCCGCCTGCCCCGCCGCGACCATCGCCGCGCCGTGCAACAGCGGCTTGGCCAGCATCCGCCGCGCCACCGGCTCTTTCACGCCCCGCGCGCCCATCAGCGCGGCCAGCGCCGCCGCGTCCGGCACGTCGGGCAGCGGCACGGGCACGCACAGCCCCTCGCCCGCCAGCCGGGCCATCGCTTCGGCCATGCGCGGCTCGTCCGCCTCGGGGAACACCACGCGGGCCGGGGCGGCACGGGCGGCTGCGCGCAAACGCTCTAGCAGATCCATCGGCCTGATCCTCTTTGCGATTACAGGACCAAGCCCGCGCGCCGGGGTCAAGCGGGCATGACCGGCGCGCTGGCCCTGTCACCCGGCCTTCTGGCCTGGCTTGTCGCGGTGGTGTTCATCGCGGGCGTTGCGCGCGGGTTCACCGGCTTTGCCGCCTCGGCCACGATCATGGCGCTGGCGGCCTGGGCCATCGCGCCCATCGACCTTCTGCCGGTCTGCCTGCTGCTGGAACTCACCGCCTCGGCGCTTCTGCTGCGCGGCGGCACGGGCGAGGCGGACAAGCCGCTGGCGCTGACGCTGGTGGCCGCCGCCTTTGCCGGGGTGCCGCTAGGCCTACAGCTGACCAAAACGATGGATCCCGACACATCGCGCATCATCGCGCTGGCGCTGGTCGCGGGGCTGGCCGCGCTGCAACTGGCGCGCATCCCCCTGCCCGTCGGCCGGGGCCGGACCGGCGCCGCACAGGCGGGGCTGGCCGCGGGCACCGTCAACGGGCTCGCCTCGATCGGCGGGCTGGTGCATGCGCTGTTCCTGATGGCCCGCACCCTGCCGCCCCGCGCCATGCGCGGCACGATGATCCTGATCATCCTCTTCAGCGGCACGGTCACCCTGTTCTGGCAGCTGGTGCTGGGCGTGATGACCGGCCAGGCCATGCTGCGCTACGTCGCGCTTTTGCTGCCCTTCGTGGCCGGCCTCTGGCTTGGCCGGCGCCATTTCACCCCCGAAAACGAACGCCACTACCGCCCCGTCAGCCTGGCCCTTCTGGTGGCGCTGGCCGGCGCGGGGCTTGTTCGCCAGCTGATGTAGCGCGATAGTCCGCCGGGAAGGAGACCGCATGACCCAGCCCAAGCTTGACACCTCGCCCCCCGTCTCGGACGAGGTGCGCCGCACCACCTGCTACATGTGCGCCTGCCGCTGCGGCATCAACGTGCACATGAAGGGCGGCAAAGTCGCCTATATCGAGGGCAACCGCGACCACCCCGTGAACCGCGGCGTTCTGTGTGCCAAGGGCAGCGCGGGCATCATGCAGGTCAACGCGCCCTCGCGCCTGCGTGCCCCGCTGAAACGGGTGGGCCCGCGCGGCTCGGGCGAATTCGAAGAAATCAGCTGGGACGAGGCGCTGGAACTGGCCACAAGCTGGCTCAAACCCCTGCGCGACAAGGCGCCGGAAAAGCTGGCCTTTTTCACCGGCCGCGACCAGTCGCAAAGCTTCACGGGCTGGTGGGCGCAGCAATTCGGCACACCCAACTTCGCCGCGCATGGCGGGTTTTGCAGCGTCAACATGGCCGCCGCGGGCATCTACACCATGGGCGGCGCGTTCTGGGAATTCGGCCAGCCCGATTGGGACCATACCAAGCTGTTCATCCTGTTCGGCGTGGCCGAAGACCATGACAGCAACCCGATCAAGATGGGGCTAGGCAAGATCAAGGCGCGCGGCGCCCGCGTGGTGGGCGTCAACCCGATCCGCTCGGGCTATAACGCGGTGGCTGACGATTGGCTGGGCATCACGCCCGGCACCGACGGGCTGCTGATCCTGTCGCTGATCCACGTGCTGATGATGGCCGGTAAGATCGACCTCGACTACCTCGCCCGCTATACCAACGCGCCGGTGCTGGTGAACGGCGACCCGAAATCGCCCGACTATGGCCTGCTGCTGCGCGACGCACAGGGGCGCGAGCTGGTGATCGACCGCGCCACCGGGCGGCTGACGCCCTTCGACCAGCCCGGCGTGCGCCCCGACCTGTCGGCCAGCCACCGCCACGCAGGGGTAACCCACCGCCCCGTCATGCACCTGATGGCCGAACGGTATCTGGATGAAAAATACGCCCCCGAAACCGTGGCCCAGGAAACCGGCATCCCGGCGCAGAAGATCCGCGCGCTCGCCAGCGAAATCGCCCGCGTCGCCTTTGACGAGGCGATCACGCTGAACCGCGAATGGACGGATTTTCGTGGCGAGACGCACAAGACCATGACAGGGCGCCCGGTCAGCTTTCATGCCATGCGCGGCATCAGCGCCCATTCCAACGGCTTTCAAACCGCCCGCGCGCTGCATGTGCTGCAAATCCTGCTGGGCGCCGTCGAAACCCCGGGCGGCATGCGCTTCAAACCGCCCTACCCGAAACCGGCCACCGCCCATCCCAAACCGCATTGCGGCGTCACCCCCGGCGCGCCGCTGGATGGCCCGCACCTGGGTTACGTGCAAGGGCCCGATGATCTGTGCCTGCGCGACGACGGCACCGCCGCCCGCATCGACAAGGCCTATACCTGGGAAAACCCGATGTCGGCCCACGGGCTGATGCATATGGTGATTTCCAACGCCCATGCGGGCGATCCGTACAAGATCGACACGCTGTTCATGTACATGGCCAACATGTCGTGGAACTCGTCGATGAACACCGGCGGCGTGATGAAGATGCTCACCGACACCGACGACAACGGCGACTACGTCATCCCGCGCATCATCTATTCGGATGCGTATAGTTCGGAAATGGTGGCCTATGCCGACCTGGTGCTGCCCGACACCACCTATCTGGAACGCCACGACTGCATCAGCCTGCTCGACCGCCCGATATGCGAGGCCGACGCCGCCGCCGACGCGATCCGCTGGCCGGTGGTCACGCCCGACCGCGAGGTGCGCGGCTTTCAATCGGTGCTGCTCGACCTTGGCGCGCGTCTGGGCCTGCCGGGCATGGTGGATGACGCGGGCGGCCCGAAATACGCCGACTATGCCGATTACATCGTCAATCACGAACGCAAACCGGGCATCGGCCCACTGGCGGGCTGGCGCACGGGTGGCGACGGGCGCGGCGCGCCCAACCCCGACCAGCTGCAACGCTATATCGACAATGGCGGCTTCTGGGTCGGGCACATCCCCGAAAACGCCGCTTATTACAAACCGTGGAACACCGCCTATCAGGATTGGGCGGTAGACCTGGGCCTTTTTGACAGCCCGCAGCCCTACCTGTTCCAGCTGTATGTCGAACCGCTGCGCCGCTTTCAACTGGCGGCCGAGGGGCATGGTGACCGCCAGCCGCCCGACCACCTGCGCGAGCGCATCAAGACCACGCTCGACCCGCTGCCGGTCTGGTATGCCCCGTTCGAGGACGGCCACGCCGACCCGGTCGAATACCCGATCCACGCCCTGACCCAACGGCCGATGGCGATGTATCACAGCTGGGGGTCGCAAAACGCCTGGCTGCGCCAGCTGCACGGGGTGAACCCGCTCTACCTGCCGACGAAACTGTGGGAAAAACACGGGTTCGAAGATGGCGACTGGGCGCAGGTCAGCTCGGTCCACGGCACCATCACCGTGCCGGTCGCCCACATGGCCGCGCTCAATGAAAACACCGTCTGGACATGGAACGCCATCGGCAAGCGCAAGGGCACCTGGGCGCTGGATGAAAACGCCCCTGAGGCGCGCAAGGGCTTTCTGCTGAACCACCTGATCCACGAACTTTTGCCGCCGCGCGGCGACGGGATGCGCTGGTCGAACAGCGATCCGGTCACCGGCCAGGCCGCGTGGTTCGACCTGCGCGTGAAGATCGAAAAAGTGCCCCCGCCCGACCGCAGCCAACCGGCCTATCCGGCCATCAAGTCGCCTGTCGGCCAGGGCCCCGACACGCTGGCCTGGAAGGTGCGCAAATGAGCAAGCCGATGAAACGAACCCTGATTGCGATCGCCCTGTTCTTTCTGTCGGTGATCGGCAGCTTCATCTGGTTCGTCGCCACCTGGGACAAAACCACCGAACAACCGGTCAGCGCGGGGCCCGCCGCGACGCACCTCGCATATGCATCGGATGTGCATGGAATGTGCATGGGTTGTGACAGCCGCGAAAGGGGGGTGAAATGACCGACCTGCCCACCACGACCACCCGCAAGCTGGGGCTGGTGATCGACCTCGATACCTGCGTCGGCTGCCACGCCTGCGTGATCTCCTGCAAGGGCTGGAACACCGAAAATTACGGCGCGCCGCTGTCCGATACCGATGCCTATGGCGCCGATCCCTCGGGCACCTTCCTCAACCGCGTCCACAGCTACGAGGTGCAGCCCGACACGGGCGGCGCGGCCCAGCTGGTGCATTTCCCAAAGTCTTGTCTTCATTGCGAAAATGCACCCTGCGTCACCGTCTGCCCCACCGGCGCCAGCTATAAACGCGTCGAGGATGGGATCGTCCTGGTCAACGAATCCGATTGCATCGGCTGCGGCCTGTGCGCCTGGGCCTGCCCTTACGGCGCGCGCGAAATGGATGCGGTGGAAAAGGTGATGAAGAAATGCACCCTCTGCGTCGACCGGATCTATAACGAGAACCTCTCCCACGAAGACCGCGAACCCGCCTGCGTGCGCACCTGCCCCGCCGGCGCGCGGCACTTCGGCGATTTGGCGGATTCTTCCAGCAAAGTCAGTCAGTTGGTGGCCGAACGCGGCGGGATCGACCTGATGCCCGAACAGGGCACCGCGCCCGTCAACCAATACCTGCCCCCCCGCCCCCGCGACCAGCTCGACCAGATCGACGTGCTGGCGCCGTACCTGGAACCCGTCGCGGACGCGCCGCGCGGTTTCCTCGGCTGGCTCGACCGCGCGCTCGACGCGCTCCCCGGCGGGAAGGAGTAAACCGATGCATCCAGCGCCATCGATCATCCTTTTTACCACGCTCTCGGGGCTGGGTTTCGGCCTCTTGGCCTTCCTCGGGCTCGGCATGCCCGGCTCCACCGGCTGGGTGGCTTTTGCTTTCTTCGCAATCGGTTACGCGCTGGCAGGCGGCGGGCTGATCGCCTCGACCTTCCACCTGGGCCACCCCGAACGCGCGCTCAAGGCCTTTACCCAATGGCGCAGCAGTTGGCTCAGCCGCGAGGCCTGGACCAGCACCGCCACCCTGGCCATCATGGGCCTTTACGCCATCGGGCGCGTGTTCTTTGACGCCAACTGGCAACCTTTGGGCTGGCTGGGTGCCGCGCTGGCGGCGCTGACGGTCTATTCCACCGCGATGATCTATACCTCGATCAAGGCCGTGCCGCGCTGGCATACCCCTCTGACACCGTTGCACTTTCTGACACTGGCCGCCGCCGGCGGCGCCCTGCTGGCCGGCCAGGTCACCATCGCCGCGCCGCTTCTGGCCGCGGCCGCGGCCGTGCAGGTGCTGCTTTGGATGCAAAGCGACGGCGCGCTGGCCCGTTCGGGCACGACCCTCGCCACCGCCACCGGGCTGACGGGCGGCACGGTCCGCGCGTTCGAGCCCCCCCATACCGGCACCAATTACCTGCTGCGCGAAATGGTCCATGTCGTGGGCCGCAAACACAGCCGCCGCCTGCGCGCCCTGGCGCTGATCCTGGGCTATGGCCTGCCGATCCTGCTTCTGCTCATGCCCTTCACCCACTGGCTGGGGCTTTTGGCGGTGCTGACCCACATCCTGGGCATTCTCGCCGCGCGCTGGCTGTTTTTTGCCGAGGCCGAGCATGTCGTGGGCCTATATTACGGCAAGCGCTGACCCAAAGGCGCGCCTGCGGCGCCCACTATTATTTGCGCTCAGGCCGCGCAGGCCTTGGGGCTCTGCCCCAAACCCCGGGATATTTATCGAGAGAGGAAACCCCTTCATCTTGCCAAGAAAACTCCCGCCGGAGGCTCCCGACAGCGCCACCAAACCAAAGGTCTTGTTTGAATACAGCACAGCGCCACACGCGGCCCGAGCCGGAGCCCGAAGGGCGCAGGCGAGATATCCAGCGCGCGGCCCCCAGGCCGCGCCCCGTCAGGTCACTTCGATTTCAAGCTGTCGAGCCAGCGACGGAACCGGCCGCGCCCGTCGGCGATGCTGTCGCCCGCCGCGTCGAAGCCTTCCCCGATATCCTCGAGCACCGGGTCGATCCGCGCGCGGCGGAACCTGCGCCATCGCACCCAAACGGCCCAGACAAAGGCGGCAAACAGCGTCAGGATCAGGATGTTCAGCCAGGGGATGATCGTCACATCCGGGCCATCCACCGGCCGCACGGAAATGGCGTTGGGGTAGATCGACAGGAACTCGTTGCGCCAGCCGTAATGCTTGATCACCGCCCATTGCGGATCGTTCGGGGTGGAACGCAGGTTGTTCGCCTCGGCCTGCAAGTTCGCGGTGTCGAACTTGAAATAGGGCGGCCAGCCCCAGCCGGTATCCTCGTTGCGATAGATCATCGGGCGATCATCGGTGCGAAACGCCTGGATGAAGAAGACGTCGCGGTTCACCGTGCCTTCGGCCTCGCCCGTGCCCTGGTTCGCCCAGAAGATCGAGTTTTCGCCGAAATCGATCCGCTTTTCATAGGTGTCTGCGATCCGCGCCACGTCGTGCTGCGGCAGCGTGTAGTGAAAGAACGCCGCGATCAGCACCCAGAAGGTGATCCAGAACGCCCATTTGATGTAAACCATGTCGCGGCCTCGTATCAGTAGAAATTGGTCAGGTAGATGATGACAACCACCAGCGTGATGGGCACGATATAGACGCCCCAGATCAGTTTCTTGCGCAGCGATCCGTCATAGTCCCGCATCCCGTCCTCGATAAAGGCGGCGCGGTCGCCGGTCTGGATTTCCTCGTCCCATTCGCGCTCGAGCTTGCCCCTTCGCACGCTGCGCGAATAAAGCGACAGCGAGATATAGATCACCGTCAGAACGACGAACCCGATCACCAAAAGCCGTGCCAGTGCCAACATCGCCTCAGCGCCCCCTTACCGCGCCCCAGGGGCCGACCCGCGCGATCATCTCGTCCCGCGGGGCCGAGGCCCGGTCCATCGGTGCCTCGTGCCCGAACAGCGCCGCCCGCGCCCCGGCCTTGTCTACCTGATATTCCCGGTCAAGAAAATCGGCCACATAGGATTTCTTAGTGTCGGACCAGCCCGCGTAAAGCCGATAGAACAGCTGCTTGTGGCAGATGAACAGCTGGCGAATGTCCTTGGGGCTGAGCTCGGCCAGCAGCTGGTTCACCAGGTCGCGGTCGGGGTGGTCGCTGGCGCGCAGGGTGTAGAAATAGGCCGGATGGTCCGACGTGATGCGCGGCCAGCGCCCGCCATCCTCGGCCCAGATCACCAGGTCTTGCAGGGCGTGGAACTCATCCGGCAGCGTCGCGGCATAATCGCGGGCCAGCGCCCGGATGTCGCGCCGCGTGGCTCCCGACAGGTCAAGCCCCGCGTCCTGCGCGGCATCGACCACGATGAAATCCATCTTTTGCCGCAGGATTGCGCCCGCATCGATGCCGCGCGCCTTGAC
Organism: Paracoccaceae bacterium; assembly: GCA_021767525.1. Taxonomy (GTDB): domain Bacteria; phylum Pseudomonadota; class Alphaproteobacteria; order Rhodobacterales; family Rhodobacteraceae; genus Lutimaribacter. The sequence goes on along the minus strand of JAASTF010000005.1, from coordinate 1,878 downwards.
GATGGGTTCGACCAGCCCGTTCAGATCCAGGAACTTGGCCACCTGGTTGCGGTCGGTCAGGTCGAACAGATGGTCAATCGGCATCTGCCCAAGCCGCGCCTTGTCGGCGCTGGCGATCACCGCCGGATGCTCCATCCCCCGAAACAGGTAGAGGCCGCCGAAATGCGCGGTCCAATAATTGTCCTGCACGAATTCCATCTGGTTCAACCGCACGGGGTTGCGCGTCACGTCGCCGGTGCACTTGGCCACGGTGATCATGTCCGCGATCAGCACGTCATCGAACCAGGCATCATCCTCGGTCATGAAGCGGTCGACCATCTGGCCCAGTTTCTCGGCATCGCGCACGGTGCCGGTGGTGGTGTCGGCCTCGATCCTTATGCGGCGGATATCGAACAGCTTGGCCGGGCTGTCGATGCTGTAGACGGTATTGAGCAACTCGCCCGCCACCGCGTCCTTGGCCGTCAGCGCGAACAGCTGCGCCTCGTTTTCCTCGATGAACTGGCGCAGGATGCCGCGCGACATGGAAAACGAGGCCTCGAGCAGCGGCGCGGTTTTCTGCTGCGTGGTCAGCAGGATGAATTGCCGGTTGCAACCACCCTGGTTCAGGTACTGCGTATCGCCCAGCTCGTCGCCCACCTCGGGGGAATGGCCGCTGATATCGACATGGAAATCGGTCAGCTGCGTTTGCTTGCCCGTCAGATGCATCAGCGCGCGGTTATAGCGGTCGACCAGCGCGGGGCTACCCACATGGATCAGGTTGCCGAACATCAGGCCGCGCTCAATGAGGCGTTTCATGGCTTATCCCCTTGGCCCGCCCGGTGGAATAGCGGCGCAAGCCGCCCGCCGGGCAGCGGATGGCCGCCCCCACGGCCAGCCGCTTTGGTGACATCAGCGCGCGGCCGCAGGTCGTGCGGATGTGTCACGATAAAGCGCACAACACCCGCCGGCGTGCGGCAGGCCGCGGCCATCCGATGCCCTATGTGGCACGCCACCATCACCCCCGCCCCTCCAGATACCGCTTCTTCGCCTCTTCCGTCCTTGCCATGTCCCGCACCATGTTCGAAATCGCCACCTCGTCGGACTTGTCGGCATAGCGGAATTCGCTGTCGGCGTAGCGGTTGATCTCCTGGATCACCATGTCGACCGTGATGGGCCGGCGCAGCTCGGAAATCATCGCGGCCTTTTCATCATAGGATTTGAACAGGAACAGGTCGGGGTTTTCCATCCATTCGTCGGGCAGTTCGAAATCCATCGCACGCACCTTGACCGCGTCGGTGATGTTCTTGATCGCGCGGCCGGTAAAGCGCGGGTCGGCCTCTTGAATGGCTTTCAGATAGGTGCCCAGCTTGGCGATGGTGTCGAGCGCGCCGATCTGGCTTTCGACCCGCTGCCACACCTGCAACAGCCCGGCCTCTTTCGGGCGGTTGTGGCTCTCGAAACTGGCGGCCACGGCGCGCTTGATTTCCTGCGCGGCATACAGCTCGTGCTCACCCAGCGGGATGTCGTGTTTGCGGCCCATCAGCAGGGCCAGGATGTCGATGTAATCCTCGCGCGTTTGCGGCCCGTCCACCAGGAACCGCGCGCCGGCACGCTGGCGCAGGGCATCATCCACGTTCTCGGGATAGTTCGAGAACATGCCGAAGGTGCAGTTGCCGCGCACGACCGTATTGGCCCCGGCAAAGGCGTTCATGAAAACCGCTGTCACCTCTTGCTGCCCCGCGCTCGACTGGCGGTCGCCGCGCTTGCCGGCGATCTGGTCGATATCGTCGATGGTGCCAAAGCCGATCACCCCCGGATCAAGCACGTTGTTGATGAATGCCTGCGCGTTCTGGCCCGACTTGCCCTGGTAGCTGTCGATATTGTCGATGCCGAAATTCT
>JAASTF010000117.1 GCA_021767525.1 Paracoccaceae bacterium | reverse complement strand
GACGAGGTGGCGTTTGCCGTCGAAACCTTCGACATGGTCGAGGATGCCCTGGGCCTGCCGCGCAACACCGTCAAGCTGGGTATCATGGACGAAGAGCGCCGTACCTCGGCCAACCTGAAAGAGTGCATTCGCGCCGCGAAAAGCCGTGTCTGCTTTATCAACACCGGCTTCCTGGATCGCACCGGCGACGAGATCCACACCAGCATGGAGGCCGGCCCCTTCAGCCGCAAGGATTTCATCAAGCGCAAGGCCTGGATCGGCGCCTATGAAAACCTGAACGTGGATATCGGGTTGGAATGCGGCCTTCAGGGCCGCGCGCAGATCGGCAAGGGCATGTGGGCCAAGCCCGACGCCATGGCCGAGATGCTGGAGCAAAAGATCGAGCACCCGAAATCCGGCGCCACCTGCGCCTGGGTGCCCAGCCCCACGGCGGCCACGCTGCACGCGCTGCATTACCACAAGGTCGATGTTTTCGCCGTGCAGGACAAGCTGAAGGCCGGCGGGCGGCGCGCGCATCTGGACATGCTGCTGGATATCCCGCTGGCCAATTACCAGAAATGGACCGACGACCAGATCGCCCGCGAGGTGGAAAACAACGCCCAGGGCATTCTGGGCTACGTCGTGCGCTGGGTCGATCAGGGCGTGGGCTGTTCCAAGGTGCCGGACATCAACGATGTGGGCCTGATGGAAGACCGCGCCACCTGCCGGATTTCCAGCCAGCATATCGCCAACTGGCTGCATCACGGCGTGGTCAGCCGCGATCAGGTGATGGCGGCGATGCAGAAAATGGCCAAGGTGGTGGACGCCCAGAACGCGGGCGACCCGAATTACCGCCCGATGGCGCCGGATTTCGACGGTATCGCGTTCCAGGCTGCCTGCGATCTGGTGTTCGAAGGCCGCGTGCAGCCCTCGGGCTATACCGAGCCGGTGCTGCACCGTCGTCGCCTGGAATTGAAAGCGGCGGGTTAAGCGGATGGGGTGAGGGGGCCAGCCCCCTCACACTCCCCCGGGATATTTACAGAGAGAGGAAACACCCATGGCCGGACTTTCCCTGCGCAAGGCGCGCACGATCATTCGCAAGGCAATGGAGCATGGCAAAGAGGCGGGGATGAAACCGCTCTCGGTAATCGTATTGGACGACGGCGGCAACGTCATCGCCTTTGAACGAGGCGACGGGGCCGCGCCGGGGCGTTTCGGCATCGCCCACGGCAAGGCCTATGGCGCGGTGATGCTGGGCATGGCGGGCCGCGCGCAAATGGCCCGCGCCGAGGCGCAGGCCTATTTCATGGCGGCCGTGAACGGGGTTTATGGCGGCGCGGTGGTGCCGGTTCCGGGCGGCGTGCTGATCCGCGACGCCAAGGGCCGGGTCGTGGGCGCCGTTGGCGTGACGGGCGATGCGTCGGAAAACGACGAGGCCGCAGCGCTGGCCGGCATCGAGGCGGCGGGCGGTTTGACCGGCGAGGCATAGGCCGGCTCTGCCCGTTTTTCAGGCGCGCAGGGCCCATGTGCGGGGCTGCAGGTGCGCGGGGGGTGTTTTCTTAAGCACCTGCGCGCTATATCTATGCGCCAGATGCAGCACAACAGGCCTACCATGACCAGACCCGTCGTCGGTATTATCGGCAACACGCACCTGATCAACGACACCTACCCGACCCATGCGGGGGGCACGATGAATTCCGAGGCGGTGGCCACCGTGTCGGGCTGTGTGCCGCTGATCGTGCCCGCCGATCCACGCTTTCTGTCGGTGGACGAGCTGTTGGAAACCTGTGACGGCTTTCTGCTGACCGGCGGGCGCCCCAATGTCCACCCCGAGGAATATGGCCACGAGCCGACCGAGGCGCATGGCGATTTCGACCGCGCGCGCGATGCGATCACCCTGCCGCTGGTGCGCGCCTGCGTCGAGCGGGGGCAGCCTTTCCTGGGGATTTGCCGAGGCTTTCAAGAGGTGAACGTGGCAATGGGCGGCACGCTGCATCCCGAAATACGCGACATCCCGGGCCGCCTGAACCACCGCATGCCGCCCGATGGGACGCTGGAGGAAAAATTCGCCCTTCGCCACAAGGTGACGCTGGCCGAGGGTGGTGTGTTTCACCGCCTGTTCGGTGCGCCCGAGGTGATGACCAACACGCTGCACGGGCAGGGCATTTTGACCGCGGGCCACCGTATCGTGATCGAGGGGCACGCGCCCGACGGCACGCCCGAGGCGATTTACGTGAAAGACGCGCCCGGCTTTACCCTGTCGGTGCAATGGCACCCGGAATGGGACGCGGCGAACGATCCCGTCTCGCGCCCCTTGTTCACGGCCTTTGGTGATGCCGTGCGGGCCTGGGCCAAGGCCCGCCAGCCGCAAATCCTGAAATCCGCCTGAGTCGTTGCGCGCCGCCTTGATGCGGCGCAAAGTGCGGGCGCGCCCGGTCTGTCATCCTGCGCGGCAGGAGGACGAAGCCATGATTCTGATCGCCTACGCCACGACCGAGGGCCAGACCGCCAAGATCGCCCAATTCTGCGCCGACCGGCTGCGACAGGCCGGGCATGCGGTCGAGCTGCTGAAGCTCGACACCGGGGCCGAGCCGATGCCCGACTGCGACGCCGCGATCCTGGCGGCCTCGGTCCATGTGGGCCGCTACCAGGATGCGATCGAGGGGTTCGCGCTGCGCAATGCACTTGCCTTGAACAAGATGCCCACGCTTTTCCTGGCGGTGTCGCTGGCTGCGGCCGGCGACGATGCCGAGGAATGGACCGACCTGGAGCGGATCGCGCAGGGGTTCCAGACCCGCACGGGTTGGCAGGCGGGCAAGACCTGCCAGGTCGCCGGCGCCTTTCGCTTTACGCAATACGATTTCTTCCGCCGGCTCGCGATGCGCTGGATCGCCTGGCAAAAGGGCGAAGAGGTCGATCCGCATGGCGACCGCGAGTACACTGATTGGAAGGCGCTGGGCGCGGAAATCGACGCCTTTGCCGCTCAGGCCGCCTGAATCATCCGGGTTTCGAACCCCTTGAGGCACATCCGCACCGTATCGCCATAGCTTTCGGGATCGGCGCGCAAGGCGGGGAACCTGGCGAACAGGGTTTCGCGGGCCTCGTCGCTGATCGCACTTAGGCCCATATGGCCGGGATGGAAGGTTTCGGCCGGCGCGCCATTGGCAAAGACCAGTTCGTGCCGATCCAGCAGGATGTGGAAATACTCGACCTGCGGGCGCGCAACCTGGGTGATCGTGGTGCCGTTGACCATGTGCTTGGCGGTCAGCAGCACCTCGGGCGTGTCGAAATACAGCGATGCCGTGGACGAGCGGTGCAGTATGCGGTGCTGCGGCGACACCCACAAATCGCTGCGGTTGCCGATGGCGCCCGAGGCAAAGCGGATCGGGGCAAAACCGTCATCGGTGCCGCTGACCTGCCGCGACGCGATCCAGCGCACCGGTTGCGGGCCATTGTCACGGGTGATGACCAGGTCGCCTTCGCGCAGCCATTCGACCGGCTTGGGGCCGCGCGGCGTCAGGATCTGGGTGCCGCGCGCAAAGCAGATGATGACATCCTCGATATTCGAAAACGTGACGACGGTGCCATCGTTCAGCGTGGCGGTGCCCGCAAGATCGCCTGGCGTGGTCGAGGTATAGGTCACGTCCTCCCAATCCAGCAGGCCGGCAAAGTCGATCGTGTCGCCGCTGCCTTCGGTGCCTTCGTCGCCGCCGATGGTGATGGTGCCGCCGCCCAGGTTGGCCTCGTCCAAAAGGAACAGGTCGTCGCCTTCGCCGCCCGTGGCCACGTCGCCCGAGCCCACGATAAGCGTGTCGTTGCCGGTGCCGCCGTCCAACGTGTCGGCGCCCGCGCCGCCAACGATCGAGTCGTTTCCCTCTTCGCCATAAAGCAGGTCGTCGCCGCCGCGCCCGTCGATCACGTCGTCGCCCGCACCGCCGTAGAATTCGTTGGCCCAATCGGGGCCTTGCCCGTCGTAGCCCGAAAGCGTGTCGTTGAAATCCGAGCCGATGATGCCGTCGACGCCGCCGAACGCCGTGTCGCCGGTGGCATGGCCGCCGCTGGCGGTGCCGGTGGCCAGGTCGATGCTCACGCCCGCGTCCGACGCGGAATAATCGACGAAATCCATGCCGGCCCCGGCTTCCAGGCTGTCCGCCCCTGCGCCGCCTGCCAGCGTGTCGTTGCCATCGCCGCCGATCAGCGTGTCGTCGCCCGTGCCGCCCGACAGGGTATCGGCGCCTGCACCGCCATCCAGCAGGTCGTTGTCTGCGCCGCCATCCAGCGTGTCGTCGCCGCCCTGGCCATAAAGGCTGTCGGTGCCGGTGCCACCCGACAGGCTGTCGTTTCCGTCTGTGGTTGCGGCGATCGTGTCGAAATGGATATCCGTGACCGTCACCGCATGGGTGCCCGGTTGTCCGTTCACCGGTGTCAGCAGGTTCGAGTATTCGATGACGATGCTTTGAACCGGACCCGCGATTTCCACCAAGAGCGAGCCGGCCGCATCGGCGAAATCGGTGGCGGTGGACAGCGCCGTGGCGGTGTTGCCGCTGACCGTCATGGCACTGCCGCCGGTCAGGGTGACGCTGACCGCGTTGCCATCGGCGTCAAAGGCGGTCACCGTGATCACGTCGCGGTGGTTGTCGGTGCCGAAATCGATGTCGTTGATGCGAAAGATGACGTTTTCCACCTCGTCCGACAGATCGCTGCCGGCGGTTGCGGAAAAATCGATCGTCGCGGACGAGGTCGCACCCTGGCCGGTGCCGAACAGCCGCAGGGACGAGTTCGTGCCCATCGGCTCGCCCGTGCCGACATAGTTGGTGACGGTTTCCTCGGTCGTCTGGGTGGGGGCGTTGTCGCCATCATTGGTGATGGTGACGCCGACATCCATTTCACCCGTGACCTGGGTGAACCCCTGCGTCATGTCCGAGCCCTGGATGCCCTGGTCGGACCAGCTCAGGCTTTGGCTGGTGGCGGTGGGGGTCGTGGCCGTGTCGCCGTAAAGCACGTCGTTGCCGGCCTCGCCCTGGATGGTGTCGCCGCCGGTGCCGCCATAGACCGTGTCGGCGCCGTCGCCTGCCAGAACGCTGTCGTCGCCCGCGCCGGCGCGAATGTCGTTGGCGGTGCCGTCGGGCTGATCGCCGTCATGCGGATCGCTGTAGGTTGCGTCGATCACGTCGTCGCCGCCCGACCCGGTCACAAGGCCGTCGCTGATGGCGAAAGTCGGAACCGTGGTCGTGCTGGACCAGGTCAGCGTGTCCACCAGCCCGAATTGCGGCACGAAATAGACGTTGCCATCGGTGGCCAGGTAATAGGTGCCTGGCTCTTCCTCGTTGGTATAGGTGGTCCCGCCCCAGGTGCCCGACCATTGCCAGGTGCCCGTGCCGATGGTGGACGCGGTGGTAAACGTCACCGCGCCGCCGCCGATCAGGTCGCCGGCGTCCAAACTGTTATCGTCAAGCGAAACCAGATACCCAGTGGGCATAACCGCTAACTCCTGCCTCTCGTGCCGGGCAATTCACATGTCACCCGGTCTGTTTGAGTTAGGAATAGCGTTAACCTACGGCACAGTTAAGGTTAATTTAGGGCGATTGGTCAAACAGTTGTGGCCGATTTCCCACAGTGTTGCTGGCTGTGCGACGTGGATCAGACCAGCAAATCGAAGCTTTGGGTTAACGGAAGGCTGCGCGCGCGGGTGCCTGTCAGGTCGAACAACGCATTGGCCAGCGCCGGGGCTGCGGGGGGTGTTCCCGGCTCGCCCACGCCGCCCAAATGCGGGTTTTCCTGAAGGATTTGCACCTCGAAAAGCGGCGTGTTGTGCATCCGCAACGCATCGTAATCGGGGAAATTGGCCTGTTCGACCGCGCCATCGGCAAAGGTGATCTGCTGCATCGCGGCGGCGGACAGCCCATAGATGCAGCCGCCGATCATCTGTGCTTCGATGATGCCCGGATCCAGCGCCGTGCCCACATCTGCCGCAATCCAGACGCGCGCGATGCGGATGGTGCCGTCCTCGTCCACCACCTCGACCACCTGGGCGACGGGCGTGCCGAAGCTGTAGGAAAACGCCACGCCGCGCCCGGTATTGGCGGGTTTCTCGCCGCCCCAGCCCGACATGTCGCGCACGGCCTGCAAGACACCGGCGCCGGCGGGGTATTCGTCGCGCATCAGCGCCAGGCGAAACGCCAGCGGGTCGGCGCCCGCCGCGTGGGCCATTTCATCCATGAAGCAATCCTGGAAGAAGGCGTTGAACGACGCACCTACCGACCGCCAGAACCCCACCGGCACGTCCAGATCGGCCAGGTAGCCGCGCACCCGGTGATTGGGGATCGCGTAAGGCGCGTTGAACAGCCCGTCCACATGCCCCTTGTCAGGCCCACCGGGCGAGATGCCCAGCCAGCGGCCCATCGCCTGCTGCGTGGTCGATTGCGCAGCGACCTGCGCATCCAGCAGCACCGCGCTGCCATCCTGCACCGCGCCGCGCATCCGCGCCATGGCGCCGGGGCGATAGAAATCGTGTCGCATATCCTCTTCGCGGCTCCAGGTCAGCTGCACGGGCGTGCCTTGCATCGCCACCGCGACCTGCGTGGCATAGACGCTGAAATCCATCTCGCCGCGCCGGCCGAACCCGCCGCCCAGATACGGGGTGATGACGGTCACCTGCTCGGGCTCCAGCCCGGCCGCGCGGGCACAATGGTCGCGGGTAAAGGTGGGGGCCTGGTTGCCGCTCCAGATCGTCAGCGCGTCGCCGGTGTAAAGCGCGGTGGCGTTCATCGGCTCCATCGTCGCGTGCGCGAGGTAAGGCAGGGTATACTCTGCCGTCACCTCGGTCGCGCCCTGGGGCAGTATGTCGGCATCGCCATCGTCGCGCAGGGTGGAATTGGCGCCGCTGTCGAAGGCCGCGCCGATCCGCTCGAATATCGCGGCGGTGTCGGCGGTGTAGGGGGCGGGCTCCCACTCGATTTCGACCGCGTCGGCGGCCTGCTGTGCCAGCCAGGTGTTGCGGCCCACCACGGCGATGCCGTTCGGCAGCGCGATCACCCGTTCGACCCCGGCCATGCCTTCCGCCGCGCTGGCATCAAAGCTGCGCATCGCGGCCCGGCCCGGGTTGATGCGCAGGGCCGCGAATTTCACGCCTTCGGGGCGCGCGTCGATGCCGAATTGCGCGGTGCCGGTGACTTTTTCCACCATATCCAGCCGGGGCATGGATTTGCCCAGGTATCGCCACTGGGACGGATCGCGCAGCGCAGGCGCGCGCATCGGTGCCTCGGCGGCGTCCGTGGCCAGATCGGTATAGGGGATGGCGGTGCCATCGGGTGCGACGACCGCGCCGTTTTCGGTGCGCAGCTGGTCCACATCCAGGTTCAGACGCTGCGCTGCCGCCCATTTCAACGCCTCGCGCGCCGTCGCGCCGGCCACGCGCAGCCGGGTATAGCCATCCTTCATCGAGGTCGACCCGCCGGTGACCTGCATATCGAACACCTTGGCCACCTTGCCGATGGTTTCTGCCAGACCGTGCATGAAATCCGACCGGTCATAGCCCTTGCCGGGCAGCGCCTCGCCCATCAGGGCGCTGTTGTAATAGGCGGTGGCGGGCGGGCCGTGGTCGATCCGCACCTCCTGCCAGTCCAGGTCCAGCTCTTCGGCCAGCAGGGCCGCCAGCGTGGTTTGCGCCCCCTGGCCCATTTCCGCGCGCGGGGTGATCAACGTGACGCCCTCGCCCGTGACCAGAACGAAGGGCGTCAGCGCCGCCTCGCCCTGGCCCGGGGTCAGCGGGTTGGGTGCGGGGCGGCCCACATACCAGGCGCCAAAGGCCGCGCCGCCTACGATGGCGGCACCGCCGATCAGGAATGTGCGACGGGCGAATTTTCCGATGCTTGCCATTGGCTTAGCCCTCCATCTTTTGCGCGGCGGTCTTGATCGCGGCGCGGATGCGCGGATAGGTGCCGCAGCGGCACAGGTTGCCCTGCATCGCGCCGTCGATATCCGCGTCGGTGGGGGTGGGCGTCTGGGCCAGCAGGCTGGCGGCCTGCATGATCTGGCCCGACTGGCAATAGCCGCATTGCGCCACCTGGTGTTCCACCCACGCCTCTTGCAGCGCGTGCAGCGCATCGGGTGTGCCCAGGCCCTCGATCGTGGTGACCTCGCCCCAGACATCGCCAAGCGCCACCTGGCAAGAGCGCACGGCCTGCCCGTCGATATGAACGGTGCAGGCGCCGCAGGCGGCAACGCCGCAGCCGAATTTCGTGCCGGTCAGGCCAACCTCGTCGCGCAGCACCCACAGCAGGGGCACGTCATCGGGCAGGTCGACAGTGTGGGATGTGCCATTGATCGTCAATTCGGTGGGCATCGGCTGCCTCCTTGATGTTTTGGCTTTCTGACATTTTCGGCGTAAAGTGTCAGCGTGTCAATTGACATTTTAGGCCCATTCTGTCAGATCGTATTAATGAGCAGCGCAGCAGGCCTTGACCCGGCAAGCCCGGAAACCGATCCGCGCCAGCAGGCCATCCTGCACGCCGCGTTCGACGCGTTTCGCAATTACGGGTTCCGCCGCACGTCGATGGACGACATAGCCCGGGGGGCCGGCATGTCGCGTGCCGCGCTTTATCTGCGCTTTCGCAACAAGGAAGACATCTTTCGTTCGCTCGCATCGCATTACTATGACACGGCGATGCAGGCGGTTTCCGCCGAATTGCGCCCGGGCCGCCCGGTGGCCGAGGCGTTGCGCGCCGCGTTCGAGGCGCAGGCCGGCGAGCTGTTCGAGGCGCTGTTGACCTCGGCCCACGGGGACGAGTTGCTGGACACCAAATATGCCCAGGCCGCCGACCTGGCCGAGGCGGGCGAGGCGCGGTTGGCGCGCCTTTACGGCGATTGGCTGGCCTATGAATCCGTGCGCGACCGTGTCGATCTGACGGAATTCGGCGAAGATGCCTATGCGGTGGCGCAGACCATGCTGACGGCCTTGCACGGGCTGAAGGCGGGCAAGCCCGACTATGCCGCCTATCGCGCCAGCGCCGACCGGCTGGCCCGGCTGTTCGGCCGGGCGCTTGCCAAAACCGGTTAGGCCGGTGGGGGCGCTGCCCCAGCCGTTCCATTTCGTGTGGTTTGTAAACGGTGAGTAAAGAGTCTCGCTCTG